>JAXDCR010000302.1:0-7440 GCA_034677845.1 Bacteroidales bacterium
GCCTGCTGCTGTGCGCCTTTTCACTTGCCTGTATCCTGACAGCCCTGGCATTCGGAAGGCATACGCGGGAAGTTAGGTAGGCGCCTGTGCTGACCTGATGGGCATCCTGGCGTAAGATTGACAGCCGCATGACCGGTTGTTGATATTGTGAAGGAGATTTTATAAATTGCAGCCGATTAACACATCTCCTTTGAACAAATGCAAAGGAGCCGTGTTGAGGTATTAAGAAGTGGGAAAAATACATATGGAAGAGCTAATTGAGCAGCTGAAAAAGGACATCATACAGGCACTGTCACTCGAAGATGTGGTCCCCGAGGATTTCAACGCGGAAACCCCGCTGTTCGTGGAGGGACTGGGACTGGACTCCATTGATGCGCTGGAACTGATACTGCTGATGGAAAGGAAATACAACGTTAAAATAGAAGATCCCAAGGAAAGGCGCAATGTGCTCCGCAACGTCAGAGCCATGGCCGAATGCATCATAAACAACAAAAACTGAACCGGTGGCACGCCCGAGGGTTTTCGTCACCGGAGCGGGACTGATCACGGCAACAGGCAACGGCTACAGTGAAAACCTTGAAGCATTCCGCAAGAAGCAATCCGGCATCGGAAAAATCACCCATCTTTCAACCATACACAATGACATTCCCGCAGCAGAGGTGAAACACAGTCATGCTGAATTAATGTCACTGGCAGGTGTCGACCCGGGGAAAGGAATATACAGCCGCAATGCCCTGCTCGCGCTGACAGCGGCGCGACAGCTGGCGGCGGCCTGCGGCAGGCGAAGGGAGTGGCAAAAGGAAACGGGCCTCGTCATGGCAACCACGACAGGGGGCATGGATCTCAACGAACGGCTGTACCCCTCTCTCCTGCTCAGCCCCTCGCTCAGGGATAACATCCCTGCATTCGACAGCGCCGACTGCACGGAGAAGGTGGCTGACCGCCTGGGCATAAGGCAAAACGTAACTACCGTCTCCACCGCCTGCTCCTCCTCCGCCAATGCGATCATGATTGCGGCAAGGCTGATCCGCGACCGCCGGCTGAAGCGTGTCGTGGCCGGCGGCAGCGACTCCCTCACCGCCTTCACCCTGAATGGCTTTATGGCCCTTGAGATCATATCGCCGGCGGGATGCAGGCCTTTCACGGCAGGACGCGACGGACTGACGATCGGTGAAGGGGCGGCGCTCCTGCTGCTTGAATCGGAAGAGGCGGCAGACACCGGCAGCATCCTGTGCGAGGTCAGGGGCTATGCCAACGTCAACGAGGCATACCATGCCACCGCCTCCTCACCCGAAGGCAGGGGCGCCAGGATGGCCATGCAGCAGGCGCTTGAGGAGGGGGAACTGTCACCCGGTGAAATAGACTACATAAATGCACACGGAACGGGAACCGAAATAAACGACCTGGCGGAAGGAAGAGCCATTGAACAGGTTTTCGGCCGCAGGGTGCCAGCCGTGAGTTCGACCAAGGCATTCACCGGCCACACACTTGGGGCTGCCGGAGCCGTCGAGGCCGTATATTCCGTGATGGCCCTCCGGGAGCAGTCGGTGCTGCCAGGTGGCGACAGGGGACTGCCGATGCCCGAACTCAGCTTTGCCTGCGCCACAGAGATGCAATGTCAACCCCTGCGGCACGTGATGTCAAATTCCTTCGGCTTCGGCGGCAACAACACCACCCTCATATTCTCAAAAACCTGACATGGGAGCCTGGATCAACTCATACGGCGTCATATCGCCGCAGCGCACCTTCGACACGGAAACCTTTCCGTCGTTAACCGCCACTGCTGCAGGTATCAGGCTCAGCTGCATTGAACCGGACTACCGCAGCCTGATGGATCCCCAGCAGCTGAGGCGCATGCCGAGGATACTGAAAATGGGACTGGCGGCCGCCCGCCTGTGCCTGGCCAGAACTCCCGGCATCAATCCCGGTGCCATAGTGGTGGGAACCGGACTGGGCTGCCTTGACAATCTTGAAAAATTCCTCACTGATATGCTAACCACGGGCGAACACGTCAGAAGCGTGCTTCCGTTCATCAACTCAACCCACAACGCGGTGGCGGCGCAGATAGCCATGATGCTTGGGAATGTCGGATACAACCTCACCTACAGCCACCGTTCGCTTTCCTTTGAGAGCGCCCTGCAGGATGCCCTGATGCTGGTCAGGGAAAAGAAAGACCAACATGTGCTCGCCGGAGGCATCGACGAATGCACGGATGACTACATGCGCCTGCATGCCACCCTCGGATACTGGAAGGAGCCTTTGAACGGCATGGACCTTTTTGCCACCCGCACACCCGGCACCATAGCCGGCGAGGGATCAGCCTTCTTCCTCCTGTCGTCACGGCAGATGCATGCCGACGACTGCCTTCTTCGCGATGTGCACACGTTCCTTGCAGCAGATGAGCATGAGGCGGACCGCCGCCTCGGGGAGCAATGCCTCCTGTTCCTGAAACGCAACGGCATGTCACATGAGGATATCGGTCTGGTAGTGGCGGGGATGAACGGCGACAGCCACTTCGATGAGACGTACCGGCGGCTTACGGAAGGCACTTTCAAGGGCTCCGTCCCCGTTGCCGCCTACAAGCACCTGTGCGGGGAGTACTATACATCCTCCTCCTTTGCCCTGTGGATGGCCGGCCGCATCCTGGCTTCTCGGCACCTGCCCGATGCAGTCAGAATAAGATCTCATAACGACATTGACCCCGGCAGACCAATAAGGAACATCCTGCTGTACAACCACTTCCGTAACGAGGAGCACGCGCTGATGCTGGTTTCCGGTGCCGGAGACGCCCCTGACAGTAGCCTCAACCCATGACCTGTCTGCCATGGCAGCCTACGACGTATTCATAGCGGGAGGGGGACTGGCGGGGTTGGTGTGCGCAAATATCCTCAGCAGGGAAGGTTACAACGTCTGCCTGGCAGAAAAAAACAGCAGGCCGGGTGGCTGTCTGCAGACCTTCACCAGGGAGGGCACCGTTTTCGATACCGGCATGCATTACATCGGAGGGATGGACGAAGGGGGCATGTTACACCGGATCTTCGGGTATATGGGACTGACAGGGAAGCTGCGGCTGATACCGCTCGATAAGGATGGTTTTGATATCGTTCGCCTCGGAGGAAAGGAATACCCCTTTGCCATGGGGTACGACAATTTCGTGGAAACCCTGGCGAGGCAGTTCCCCGGGGAACGGCCGGCACTTGAAACCTATGCGGCTTCCATGAGGGAAATCAGCCAGACTGTCGACCTTTGCAATCCCATGCGCCCTGACACCGTCCATGCAAAGTACCTGTCCTATCTGAGCACCAATTACCACAGGTGGCTGCACGAACTGACGACCGACAAAACCCTGGCGGCAGTGCTGGCAGGCAATTCACTGCTGTACGCCGGGGTAAGGCAGCGCACACCCCTGTACCTGCCCATGATGATACTGTCAACTTACCTGCAGGGTGCCTGCCGCTTCGCAGAGGGCAGCTCACAGCTGGCAACCCTGCTGGCGGAATCCGCCAGGGACAGCGGGGCCACGCTCCTGACAAACGCTGCCGTGACACGTCTCATCCGCCATTCACGCCGCCTGACGGCCGCCGAGATTAACGGCTCGGAACTGGCGGAGGCCAAACATTTCATTGCCGCCATCCATCCCTTGAGGGTGCTGGAACTGCTTGACGACACGGCCCTGAAGCCTGCCTATGTCCGCCGCATCAGGAGCCTCGCCGGCAGCAGCGGCATGTTCAGCCTGTACCTCAGGCTGGACAGGGGCTTTTTCCCTTACCTGAACCGGAACTATTTCATACACAACACCGGGAACGTATGGTCCGCGGAGGCACAAGGTGACAGCTGCTGGCCCGCTTCCTTCATGGTACATTTTACACCCTGCCCTGACAACCCCGCCAGAGCAGGGGCACTTTCCGCCCTGGCCTTTATGCAATGGGAAGAGGTGCTTCCCTGGGCAGACACGATAACGGAAAGGAGAGGCAGTGATTACCGTGATTTCAAGCAGCGGAAGGCAGATAAATTATTAGCTTTGCTGGAGGAACATTTTCCCGGCGTCAGGGTGGCGGCAGGCGCTTCATATACCTCAACCCCGCTGACGTACAGGGACTACACAGGCACCTGGCAGGGTTCTGCATACGGAATACAGAAGGACTGCAACAACGCAATCGGTACCGTGGTTCTTCCTGCAACCCATATCAGCAACCTGTGGCTGACGGGACAGAATACAAATACCCATGGCGCGGTGGGGGTGAGCATATCCGCGATACTCACCTGCTCTGAGATCCTGGGTAAGAAATATATGCTGGGAAAGCTGTGCAGCGGCCAGACCTGACACAGGTGGCAGGGAAGACTTTTTCAATGCGGCATCTTCGTCCATACACTGACCGCAGGGCAAAGGCAAAAGCCAATGGAGGAGGGACCGGGAAACATGACAGCAGAGGCGCGGAACATAAGAAAGTAAGGCGAATGCAATGACAGCGAAGGGGAACACAGCATCGGGAAAAAGGAAGGCATGCAGGGCAGTGAAGGTCATTATCGCTCTTGCGGCATCGCTCCTGGTGGTTGCGGCAGCTTTTGCCCTTTATATCCGCATGCTCACCCGCGAGCATCCGCCGGCCGTCGAAACGGCCACCCCCATGCCGCAGCGGCTGCAGACGAGCGTGAACAGCTGGACCGTCGGCGCTAACTGGCTTCGCAAAAGCAGCCGCGGACTGTGGGAATGCTACCTGGAAGGAGAGCCCTATGAGAGGGGTCTGGCCTACGGCATGCTGACAAAGGAGCTGATGTCATACCAGGAAGCCGCCTTCGTCGAGCAGATCAGGGAAATGGTGCCTTCGGAAGCCACCCTGAAACGCCTCAGGTACTTCCTGGCCTGGTTCAACCGCAACCTGGAAGAAAACGTCACGGAAGAATACAGGCAGGAGATCTACGGCACTTCCCTGTCCGCCGACACCAGCTTCAATTTCATCGGCACGCCCTACCAGCGGCAGCTGAATTACCACGCAGCCCATGACATAGGACATGCCCTGAGCAACCTTTACCTGACAGGATGCACCTCCTTTTCGGTGTGGAACGGCAGGAGTGCCGACAGCTCCCTGCTGGTGGGCCGCAACTTTGACTTTTACATGGGCGACAGATTTGCCGAGAACAAGATCGTATGCTTCGTCAGTCCCTCCGAAGGGCACCGCTTCATGATGGTCACCTGGGCAGGCATGATCGGCGTGGTGTCGGGGATGAATGAAAGGGGACTGACGGTGACGCTCAACGCGGCAAAGTCGGAAATACCCCTTCAGTCCGCCACCCCCGTGTCTCTCCTGGCGAGGGAGATCCTTCAGTACGCAGGCAATATCGGTGAAGCGGTTGACATAGCCTCACGCAGGAAGCTTTTCGTTTCGGAATCCATCATGGTGGGCTCGGCTGCTGACGGAAGAACGGTCATCATAGAAAAATCACCCAATAAAACCGATGTGGTCGAAGGGCACGGCGATCAGATCACCTGCTCGAACCATTTCCAGGGAGAGGCCTTTGCCCATGACAGGCGCAACCTGAGGAACATTGAAGGCTCCGACAGCCGTGAACGGCTGATGCGCATGGATGAACTTGTCGGCGGATATGACCGGATCGGCGTTCAGGAAGCGGCAGAAGTGCTTCGCAACCGGGAGGGACTGGGAGGAAAGGACATCGGCATGGGCAACCCGCTGGCCATCAACCAGCTTATTGCCCATCACTCGGTGATATTCAAACCCGCCGCCCTGCTGGCATGGGTGTCAACCTCACCCTGGCAGTTGGGCAGCTATAAGGCCTATGACCTGCTCAGTGTCTTTCGCGGCGCCCCGCATGCCGGCAATGACAGCCACACAGCGGAGATCAGGGAAATAGCCGACACATCCCTGACCATTCCCGCTGACCCATTCATACAGTCACCGGCATATGCAGGCTACATGAGCTACCTGGAAATGACACGGCAACTGGAACATGCCGTCAGTGTGGGAGAGGAACTGCCTCCGGCATTCGAAGAAAACTACCTTAAGACAAATCCATCGCTGTACACCTGCTATGTGAACCTGGGCAGTTATTACGAGTCCCGGAGAGATTATGCTAAGGCAGCATCATTCTACAACATGGCACTCACCAGAGAAGTGGCCGGGAAAGACAGGAGGGCGCAGCTTGAATCTCGCATTCAACATGTCAACAACAAGATAAGGAAGAATGATCCAGGAAATTGAAAAAAAGAGCGCGGAAGAGATCCGCCATTATCAGGAGGAAAAGCTGCAGGAACTGCTCGGCTACCTTGCCGATAGATCGCCTTTCTACCGGGCATTGTTCTCCAGGCACAGGATCGACATTCGCGGCATCAGAACGCTGGATGACCTGCGTTTCATACCCCCCACCACAAAACAGGATCTGCAGGACCATGGCAATGAATTCATCTGCGTGGAAAAAAACAGGATAATTGATTACATTACCACCTCCGGCACGCTTGGCGAACCGGTGACCTATGCCATGACCGACGGCGACCTGAACAGGCTTGCCTATAACGAATTTCTGGGATTCAGCTGTGCGGGGTGCACCGGAAATGACATTTTTCAGCTGATGACCACCATGGACCGCAGGTTTATGGCGGGACTGGCATACTTTCTGGGATCAAGGATGCTGAAATCGGCCATGGTGCGCGTGGGGAACGGCATTCCCGAGCTCCAGTGGGATTCGATAAAACGGTTCTCGCCCACCGTGCTCATTGCCGTGCCCTCCTTCATGATGAACATCATTGACTACGCGGAGAAAAACGGCATTGACCACCGCCGCTCGGGGGTGAGAAAGGCTGTCCTGATCGGAGATCCGATCCGCAACGAGGATTTCAGTTTCAACACGCTCGGCCGGAGGATATCGGAGCGGTGGCCCGGGCTGGAGCTATACTCCACCTATGCTTCCACCGAGATGGCCACCAGCTTCACCGAATGCCGTTTCGGCACCGGAGGCCACCAGCACCCTGACCTGATCATCACCGAGTTCCTCGATGACCACGACCGGCCCGTTCCGCAGGGAGAGGCCGGAGAGGTGACCATCACCACTCTGGGGGTTGAAGGCATGCCTTTGCTCCGTTTCAAAACAGGCGACATCTGCAGGGCACATTGCGAACCATGCCCCTGCGGCCGCCATACAGTGAGGCTCGGTCCCGTCATCGGCCGCAAGAAGCAGATGATCAAATACAAAGGCACCACCCTGTATCCCCCTGCACTGTATGACATCCTGGATAACATAGAAGGAGTGGTCAACTACATCGTGGAGGTGTACACCAGCCAGATCGGGACGGACGAGATACTCATCCGCGTGGGAACCGCCACACCGTCCGAAAGCTTTGAAAAAGCCATCAAAGACCACTTCAGGGCAAAGCTACGCGTGGCCCCTGCCGTCTCCTTTGAAACGGTTGAGTATATTAGCAGGCTG
>JAXDCR010000303.1:0-4935 GCA_034677845.1 Bacteroidales bacterium
CAGCACATCCGAGAAACGGATGATGCAGATGTTGATGGCAACGGAAGACCCTTTGGGAGCTTCGGTGTAAACGCCGATCTGGCTTTTCCATACGTACCATTTCTTGGATCCGTAGGGACCGGCATGGTCCTGGTTCCGGATCCAGTTCCTGCCGGGGAAATACCCATAGTCCAGGCTGGGAACGTTTCTCCGCTGGCATGACCAGTCCAGTCTCGGGTCAACGCCGCAGGTGTCGATCTGGAAGGTGTCAACTGCCGGAAGGGCAGGGGCACCGGGCTTGCCATAGTCCGTTTTCAGCCTGTGCGGGTTGGTAGCGAACATGTCAAGGTAAGGCAGACCGTTTGGATCCGTCCGGTACCGGTCCATCGCATAGGGTGTCGGCACATAGAATCCCCAGCCCCTGCCTGAAGACGGGGCAGCCACGTTGTTCATGCCGGCATACCTGTCGCATGAATTGCCGTTGCTGCTGGCGCCGGACTGGTAATCATTCACCGACAGCTGCACCGCCCATACGCTTTCTTTCGAATTGTCATACTGGGCATCGAAGTTGTCGTGGAAATTGGCCTGAAGGCCATATTTCAGGTTATTGCCGGTCACGCCGTTTTCAATGGCGTTGGTCAGAATGGGCAGGGCCTCGTTAAAACCATTGGGATTGTCACCCTCCGGAAAGCTTGCCCGGTACATCTGGATCTTGGCATAATAAATATCTGCTGCCCATTTGTTGGGCCTGGCCAGATCTTTCTGGGTAGCCGGCAGGTTCTTGCGTGCAAAGTCCATGTCGGCGGCAATGTTCGGCCAGCAGTTTACGTATGTGACGCCGTCGTTGTCAACCGTATTGGGCACCAGGTAGGTTGTTGAATTCTCGTCGATCCAGGGTATGTGCAGGAAAAACCGTTGCAGGTAAAAGTAGAAGTGAGCCCGGAGAAAGCGTGCCTCTGCCTCGATCTGCACTTTCTGTTCGTCCGTAATTCCCGGTGCTGTTTTCAACAGCCTCAGCACGGTGTTGCACCTGTCAATGGCGGTGTAGTATGTACGCCAGGGACCGCTGACATAGCCGTTGCCGGTTGACCATTGCATCACGGAGGCTTCCAGCCTGGAAGGCTGGTCACCGGGGTCAGAGCCTTTGAAAATATCGCCGGCACGGATGCTCTGGATCATCAGGTCGGGACCGGAGGCATTTCCGTCATTCAGCATCGCATAGCATCCTACCAGGAGCCCTTCAACCCCGGTTTTGGATGCGAGAATGGATTCATCAAAGGATCCTTTTGGTTTGATTTCAAGGAATTCTTCCGAGCAGGAGCCCAGGATCCCGGAAAGCAACACGGTGGCTATAATAAATGAATATATCTTTTTCATAGGTAATGTTTTAAAATGTTAATATGCCTGTCAGAAACCCATGTTCAAACCGACGATGAACTGAGCCGCAGTGGGTGTGGGGGTACCGGAAACACCCATTGACAGGTCAGCACCCGAGGTGCTCAGTCCCACATCCAGCACCGTTGCTTTTGTCCATGTGAACAGGTTCTGCCCCTGCACATAGATCCTCATCCTGTCGAATTTAATCCTGTTGGTGATGCTGGCGGGCAGGGTATAGCCAAGCTGCACCTGTTTCAGGCGCAGGTAGGTGCCGTCTTCGATGAAGTAATCGGTCGGATATTTGTTCGACACGATGTCATTCAGGTCGAGTTTAGGCAGCTTGGCCTTGTTGCCGAGCTCAGGGGTCCATGATTCATACAGCATACGCTTGGTGCGGTTATATGCAAACGTGTTGAAGTCAACATTATAGCGGTTCCAGTTGAAGATCTTGTTGCCGTAGTTGAAGAACAGGAAACCCGTAAGGTCGAAGCCCTTGTATGCGAAGCTCAGGTTAAGGCCCAGCTGGAACTTGGGATGGGGTGAACCCATATAGCCCCTGTCCTGGTCGTTGATGATGCCGTCGTTGTTCAGGTCTTTAAGCTTCCAGCGGCCTATCTGGGGAGGGATCACCGTGTTGTTCACTTTTGCCACATAGGCATCCAGTTCAGCCTGGTTGTTGATGAAACCGTCCCTTATGTATCCGTAGAAGAAAGATATCGGGTAACCCTGTTGGGTCAGGGTGCAGTTGCCCATGCGGGTGCCGCCTCCGGCCAGGGTGGCCAGGGGATTGTCAAGGACTTTCAGCACCTTGTTTTTATAGGCTGAAAAGTTAAGGTTGGCTTCAAAGTCCACCTGTCCTGCAATCAGCGAACGCTGGGTTATGGTG
Source organism: Bacteroidales bacterium (assembly GCA_034677845.1). GTDB lineage: Bacteria > Bacteroidota > Bacteroidia > Bacteroidales > UBA10428 > UBA5072. Next base: position 2,243 of record JAXDCR010000303.1, read on the forward strand.
ATGTCAATTCCCCTGTTGCGGATGGTGCCGACATTGACCATTGGCTGGGTGACGTTGGGAGCCGTATACGGGGGCTGGTTGGTGACAAGCAGGTCCCTTGTCTCCCGGTTGAACCAGTCAAATGACACGGATGTGGCCCCGGCCAGGAAGGAAGCGTCAAATCCGACGTTCGTTGAAATGGCCTTTTCCCATCTGGCGTCCGGGTTACCGACGCGTGCCGGGGTGAAGCTTGAGGAAAAGGTTGAATTTCCGCCTGCCATGCTGTAGGACTGGCTGTTGGCCATCTGGTAGATGGTGTACTGGTTTTCGTTGCTCAGTCCGCTCTGGTTGCCGATGATGCCCCAGCTGGCACGCAGTTTCAGGTCGCTCAGCCATGTCAGTCCGCTCATGAAGTTCTCCTGTGATATGCGCCAGCCGATGGCGGCAGCGGGGAAATACCCGTAGCGGTTGTTGATGCCGAACTTGGACGACCCGTCGCGCCGTATGACAAAGTAGGCAATGTATTTATCTGCATAGGAGTAATCGATCCTTCCGAACATTGACCAGAGGCTGCTTTCGGAAAAAGTGCCGGAGTTGCTCTGGGTGCCGGTTGCAGCGTTCAGGGTCATAAAATCGGGCTTGTCTTCAAAGTACAGGTTTTCCCTCGTTGCGTCAATGTTTGTGTTGAAATCCCTGCTGGCCTCTGTTCCCATCAGGAGCTTGACAACATGGGAGCCGAGCGTCTTTGAATAAGTCAGCTGGTTTGTGAATGTCCATGCCTGCCCGTCGCTGAAACTCCATGAAATTGAGTTGGGAGGGGTTCGGTTCTCCGCATTTTCATAGGTCACCTGTGAAATGCTCTTGCTCCTTCTGTAGTTCATGTCCAGTCCGAAGGAGGAGCGGAGAACCAGGCCCTTGACGGGGGTGACTTCGACAAATGCGTTGCCGAAAACCCCGTAATTATAATAACCGTTGAACCGGCTGCGCCAGTTGGAAGCTATGGAGCTGCTGCCGGCACCCGTGCTGACAATACCCGGGATGGCGCTGCTGGCATAATATCCGCCAACGTCATGAACGGGACAGATGGCAGCAAGCGACCAGACATTCCAGGAGCTTTCTCCTCCGCTTCTTCCCGGTTGGTAAGACACCTGGAGGTTCTCGCCTATTTTCAGCCAGCTGCCGACATTGTAGGAAGTGTTGGCACGCAGCGACACGCGGGTGAAATATCCGAATTCATTAGAAATGGATCTCTGGTTGAAGTAATTAAGACTCATGACGTAAGTTCCCCGGTCAGATCCGCCTGATGTGCTCAGCTGCAGGTTGGTGATGGGTGCCGGATTGAAGGTTTCATCATACCAGTCCGTTTCATGCATCTCAGGGTTCACCTTCGGGTATGCGGCCTTGACGATCTGGTAGGTTGCCAGGTCATATTTGGCCGGGTCAACCTTTGCGGCGAAGGCGGCGGGGTCGGAAGCCCTGAGTGCCTCGAGGGCCGCTCCGCCCATCTTGGAGCCCTTGTCATTCACCATCAGGTACTGGGGAATCACGGGTTCGGGACCTGAGCCATACTGCACGTGGGTCCAGTTGGCATCGCCGTATTTACGGCCGGCGCCTTCCATCTGTTTCCAGTGAAGCTGTGCCAGTTCCATGACGCCGAGCATATCAGGCTTGTTTTGGTTGCTGGCCCAGTTGAATCCGGTGTAGAATTCAACGCTGACCTTGTTTGCCCCCACCTGGCCCTGCCTGGTGGTGACGATCACCACCCCGTTGGCGGCACGCGCACCGTAAACCGAGGCAGAAGCCGCATCCTTGAGCACCTGCACCGACTGGATGTCATTTGGATTCAGCCTGTCAATGCTTCCGGGCACACCGTCAATGATGTAGAGAGGATCGGATCCGGCAAATGAGCCGAAACCGCGGACACGGACCTTTGAACCGCCGTCCATGGATCCGTCGCTCGTGATCGTAAGTCCCGACACCCTTCCCTGCATCTGCACGATGGCATTTCCCGATGCCGTGCTTCTCATGTCATCCGTGTTGACAACAGAGACCGATCCGATGATGTCTTTCTTCCTTTCAACAGAATAACCGGTCACCACGATTTCCTCGAGGGCGGTTACTTCCTCGACCATCACCACATCGATCAGGGTGCGTCCGCCGATGGCAACTTCCTGAGTCTGGAAGCCCACGAAACTGAAGACCAGGGTGGTTGATCCGGCCGGAACGTTGGCTATCCGGTAGGTGCCGTCGACCTGGGATACCGCTCCGACCTGGGTGCCCTTGACCTGGACGGTCACCCCAGCCAGGGGTTCACCGGTTGTCCCGTCCGTGGTTTTGCCTGTGATCGCTACCTGTGCCTGTACCAACTGCATTCCTGCAATCAATAAGGACAGAAGCAATAGGGTACATTTTTTCATAAAATAAAGTTTAGGGTTAATAAATAGGATTGTAACAAAAGAATGCAAAGTGAGATTCAGATTTCGGTTCATGGGGCGCCTGTCATTTTCATATGCACTAAGGTCATGACCTGAACAGAAACAAACCGGTCAATCTCATTCTTCCATTGAATGAAGTGAGTCGCGCGGATAAACAACTGTGCCGGTCTGCGATGACCGGTCAACATACTATTTGATAAGAATGGCCGCTAACTGGAAATGACAACGAGATCAGGGTTCTGCTTGAAATGGTTCAATGGGTCGAATGCAAGTCCAATT
>JAXDCR010000304.1:0-5763 GCA_034677845.1 Bacteroidales bacterium
GGAAAGCTGAACCAGGTGTTTATGAACATCCTCACCAACAGCATCCAGGCCATCAGCGACACGGGCGAGATCACCATTCAGACGGTGAGCAGCCAGACCGTCGTCAAGGTGATCATCCGCGACACGGGTTCAGGCATGACAAAGGAGGTGAAGGATCATATTTTTGAACCTTTCTTCACGACAAAGGAGGTGGGAAAGGGAACGGGACTGGGCCTGTCGATCAGCTACGGCATCATCGAACAGCACCACGGAAACATTGACGTGTTCTCAGAACCCGGCAAGGGCACCGAGTTCATCATCACCCTGCCCATCGTACAATAAAGCTCAGGCACCATGGATGCAAAGGATTTTTCGATATTGTATGTCGACGATGAGGAGAACAACCTGATATCATTCAGGGCGACATTCAGGATGCAGTATAACATTTTCACCGCCGTCAGCGGGCAGAAAGGTCTTGAAATCCTTCGGGCCAACCATATCAACCTGATCATCACCGACCAGCGGATGCCTGACATGACGGGCATCCAGTTTCTTGAAAAGACGATCCCCGAGTTCCCTGACACCATCAGGATGATCCTGACCGGCTTCAGCGACATAAGTGTCATTATCGATGCCATAAACAGCGGCAGGGTCTTCCGGTACATCACAAAGCCATGGGATGAGAATGACCTGAGGATGACCATTGAAAATGCCCGCCAGGTCTATACCCTGAACCAGAACAACAGGGATCTGATGTTCAGGCTGCAGCAAAAGGTCGAGGAACAGGAGCAGATCCTCAAGCTTTTCATTAAATATGTGCCGGAGCAGGTCGTCAAGAAATCACTTCAGAACAACCAGACGTCAATATTCGAAGGGGAGCTGAGAAGGGTTACGGTGCTGTTTTCGGATATCCGCGGTTTCACGTCCCTCAGCGAGGAGCTGTCGCCCAAAGAGGTCGTCTCGTTCCTGAACGATTACTATACGATTATGTCCGCCGTGATCAAGCAGCATAAAGGCGCCGTCAACCAGTTTGTGGGGGACGAGATCTTTGCCACCTTCGGTGCGCTGGATGCACAGCCCGACACCGAAATGAACGCCGTGTTCTGCGCGATGAGGATGATGAAGAGCCTTGAGCTGCTCAACGATAAATACAGGGACAGAATAAAGAGGGACATCCACATGGGCATTGGCATCAACTGCGGCGAGGTCGTCGCGGGCAACCTGGGTTCCGAGGACAGGATCGAATATTCAATAACCGGTGACACCGTAAACACGGGCAAAAGAATTGAAACCCTCACCAAGGACCATCCCAATACCATACTGATGAGCCAGAGCGTTTATGACAAGACCAGGGAGGTCGTAGCGGTCAAAGCCTGGGATCTGCTTCCCATCAGAGGCAAGAAAGAGCCCGTGCAGGTTTACGAACTGCTTGGCAGAAAGTGACAGTCCCGCCGTTTAGCGGTTCTTCGCCGGTTCAAACACCAGTACATACCCTTCCCCTCCCCTGCCTTCGCTGGCGATATACAGATCGCCGCCCGGCGAGAAACAGATTCCTTCAGCCTGCCTGAAGGTCCCGCTGTCCAGCCGGCGGACATGACGCACGGTTCCCTGCCTGTCCGCAACAATCAGCATTCCCCTCACAGCCGAGATCATGTATATCTCATCCTTCAGGGGATGAACGGCAATGCCGGAGGGATTGAAAAACGCCCTGTCCCTGGCCAGGCCCAGTGTCTCAATAACGGCGATGGATATTCTTTCAAAGAAGCCGGGCTGTCCGGGGTCCGTCAGCCTGCCGGTGTCAATCACAAGGTACGGTCTGCCGTCCGGTTCGCCTGCCGGCAAACCGAAGCGGAACACCGCCCTGCTGCCTGCGAGGGAACTGCCGCCAATGACCGGAGAAGCCTTGCAGGCGATCAGCAGTGAACGCGTCAGGCTGTCATAGCAGAGGCCTTCCGTATTGTCACGCGCCGACAACGCCGTGCGGTATTCCCTGACGGTCAGGTCCCCTTCCCTGAAATCCTTTATTTCAAACAACCTGCCGTCGCTGCGGATAATCCAGGCTGTATCCCCGGCAAGGGCAATATCCTCGTAATCGCCGGGGGAACCGAAATCACGCTTCCACACCACGTCGCCCCGGCCAGGGTCAAACAGATAGATCACCGCATCCTCATCCTGCACACAGACAAGTTGCGCATCACGGTACCATGCAATGCCTGAGATTTCACGCAATTCCGCGGGCATGGCATATCTCGCCGCGGATTTGCCAAGGTCATAGGGAAATGCACCGTAAGATGCCGCAACCGTGGAATCGAAGGTGCCGCCCCCCAGGGTTGTATCAGAGTCAGGGCCTTCAGGTGACGAATGACGCGACATGCGGCAGGAACAGATAAAGATCACCAGGGCCGGCCGGAAAAGTTGCCTTGTCATCAGGCAACAGGATGACAAAATTTTTGTTATTTTTAATGATCGTATATGCATTCCCTTCTTTGATACAAAACCTGACTGCCATTTTGCCGCCGGATGCAGGATGCCGGGGGATCCGGGGCTCCGTGTCCATGAAAGCAGCTGTCCGGCATGAACAAATATACGAACATATAAACAATGAAACAGCCTGATATGGATACCATAGACACCCTGGAAATCGCACGTTACATACAGGAGCTCTTCACCGAAAAGATACCTCCCGCCATGACCTACCATAACCTGATCCACACCGAACAGGTTGTCAACCAGGCCATAATAATAGGGACAAAATCGGGGCTCAACGGAAGGGAACTGGACCTGGTCATCGCCGCAGCCTGGTTTCATGACAGCGGCTATACCGCGTCACTCACCGACCATGAAAAAGAAAGCGGCAGGATCGCTCAGGAGTATCTTTCTTCCAAAGGCGTGCGGCAGGATGACATTGACAGGGTCCTTCGATGCATCGACGCCACCAGGATGCCCCAGGATCCGGGCGATGACCTTCTGTCAAAGGTTCTCTGCGATGCCGACATGTCGTACCTGGCGGAGGACCTGTACATTGACCGCACCATGTACCTGTGGAAGGAATGGAACACGGTCAACAGAAGGGATATGAGCAAGTGCGATTACATCAGAGACACCCTTGACTGGTTCAAAAGCCACAGCTTTCACACGGAATACGGCAGACAGTTCCTTACCCCCGGCAAGGAGGAAAATTTCAGGCGCCTGCAGGAACTGCTCGGCAAGCTGGAGGGAAAATCGCTCAGCAAGGCAGAAAAACAGAAAGGCGAAGGCAAAAAGAATCAAAATAAAGAGGAACAGGATTTGCTTCCGGGAAGGGGAGTTGAATCCATGTTCCGGCTGACCGCCAGAAACCAGATCAACTTAAGCTCCATAGCCGACAACAAGGCAAATATCCTCATCTCTGTCAATTCAATACTGCTCACGGTGCTCCTCACCGTTGGGGTGACCAAGATCGCCGATTACCCGAGGTTCATCCTTCCTGTCATTGCACTTGTCTCGACAAGCCTGGTGGCCATGATTTTTGCCATCCTTTCGACCCGGCCGAAGATCTCCTCCGGAAAATTCACCAAGGAAGACCTGAAAAACCAGAAAGTCAACCTGCTGTTTTTCGGCAACTTTTACAAGATGTCATTCGAGGAATATGAAAATGCCGTGAAAGAAATGATAATGAATAGTAATTATCTCTATACCAATATGATAAGGGACCAGTACAGCCTGGGTCTGGTGATCAGCAAGAAATACAGGCTGCTGCGCACGGCATACTCCCTGTTCATGTACGGCCTGATCCTGTCAACCGCGCTTTTTGCCCTTGTGTTATTCTTTAAATGACAGACCATGAAAAAGATAATTGTCATCATCCTGCTGGGCACACTGGCATTCCCTTCTTTCTGCCAGCTGTCGGAAACGGAGAGCATCTTTTACGATCATGAGCTTGACATCTACCATGAGCGCATCCAGAGGGCCCGTGACATTTTTGCCTTCGGCATGGTCACCGCATTCATCGGAGCCGGGAGCCTTGCCACCCCGGCGGTGAAAGGAAACGATGCCGCCAGGTTAACGGGAATGGCCCTGACAGGGGCGGGGGGACTGATGATTCTGACCGCCATTCCCTATGGGGTCCATTCCAACATTAAAATGCAGCAGTACGAGGAGAAGCTGAAGCTGGGATTCTTTTACAGCCGTGAAATGAAAGGCATCGGCCTGACGGTGTGCTTTTAACCCGGCCCTTACCGGCGTCAGTTGCCGGCAGCGGGTAATCATTGTGTGACATGAAGACACCGGACAGTCATTGCGTCATCCGGCCACCTGATTTGCATGGGAGCTGACTGAGTTATTATTTAGTCCCCTATTTGGAAATGTCGTCTGATTGGCCTAACTTATTAAGTTAAATTGCTGAACCTTTCAGCCTCCATGGAGGCTCTATGTGACCTTAAAAATTTAAATTATTTACACATGAAAAGAATGCATACCCTTTTTCGGCCTGCGTCCACTATCTTCCGGAGGCTCCTTATCGGCCTGCCGGTAGCATGCGTGGCCATTGCCATGGTTTCAATGCATCACTCCTGCACCAGCCAGGAGGCAAGTGCGGGCTCCGGCAATAAGTCTGTGGCCGTCATTCCCATGAGCAAAAACGTGTGCGATCCGGAAATGGAATACCTGGCCACCGGCATGCACGAAGCCGTGGTGGATGAGCTGGGCAGCATCAGCCACCTGGTGGTCAAATCCAAAACGGCATCAGCAAAGTATATGAACACTGAATTGTCATTGCAGCAGATAGCAGACGAACTCGGCGCCAATGTAATTGTCAGGACCTCGCCGGAATGCGGCAGGAACGGCGATACGCTGATGCTTGTCGAGCTGATCGAGGTATTGCCGGACGAAAGGGTCATCTGGCGCGACACCTATAAATTTGATCCGGATAACATATTTAAGATTTTTAAGGACGTGTCAAGACAGATTGCCAGGAACATAAAGGTTGAGCTGACCGCCGGGGAAAAGGCGCGCCTAAGTCAGGCAAGGCCGGTGAACGGGGAACTATACAAAGCATATGCCCAGGGGGTGTTTTACATGAACAAGCTGACTTCGGAGGGATTTAAAAAGGGTATTGAATACTTCAATAACGCCATTGCAATTGATCCGGAAGATCCGTTGCCGTATCTGGGACTTGCACTCTCCCTGAGCAATTCATCGCATGCTTCCGACGCGGGAGCCGATGCGCAGCAGAAGAGCCTTGAATATGCACTGAAGGCGCTGGAGCTGGATTCAACCCTTGCGGAAGCTTATACAATACTGGCCACCAATTACCTTTACAGCAAATGGGATTTCACGGCAGCTGAGGAAGCCCTCACCAAAGCCATTGAATTGAATCCGAACATTGCCTCACTGCGTTACACAATGGGCTGGTATCTTGCCCTTGATAAAAACAGATGGGAAGATGCTGTCAATGAGATGAAAAAGGCCATCGAGATCGATCCGCTGGACCCCATATGTCCCGGTTACCTGGGCTGGCTTTACCTGTGGATTGGACGCTACGAGGAGGCCATAACCTATGCACGGCAGGCCCTTGAGATCGATGCTAACTATCCGATGGCCTTTTATGTCATCGGATCAGCCTACGCCGAGATGGGGAGGTATGAGGAGGCCATCGAGACCCATAAAAAGGGCTCGGAAATAAGCATTGCATTTAAAAACGGCCTTGGAGTTGCCTACGCCCTTGCCGGGAGGAAGGACGAAGCGCTGGCCGTTGCAAAAGAGCTTGAAAAAATTGATAACTACTGGTTTACTTGGGCTATAGCC
>JAXDCR010000305.1:0-4916 GCA_034677845.1 Bacteroidales bacterium
TGTTTTCAACACCGTAAAAGGTTCGCAGCACAGCCTTAAGACCCGTTTTTACCATGTGCAGAACAATTTCCTGGAGACCACCGATAAAAACAGCCTTTCCGACCTGCTGTTCGGGGAGTACAAATACCATGGCAGCCTCGGCCGCAAAACCTCGCTGACAGGGGGACTTTCGGCCACCTGGTCGTCCACCACCGCTTCCCTGTACGGAAACCACCGGAGCTTCAACATGGCCATCTACCTGCAGGGCGACTACAATCCGTTTCCCAGAGTGAACCTGTCCGCCGGCGTCCGCATGGAACACTATCAGCTGGATGATGAAAAGGAGTATTCGTTGCCCGTTTTCCGGGCGGGACTCAACTACCGTGTGATGGATTTCACCTACCTGAGGGCTTCCTTTGGACAGGGTTACCGTTTCCCTGCCATAGCAGAAAAATACACCACCACCAGCCTCGCAACACTCAATATTTTCCCCAATCCGGCCCTGCTGTCTGAAAAGGGCTGGAGCGGCGAGGCGGGACTCAAACAGGGGATCCGGCTGGGCAGCTGGAACGGATATGTTGATGTGGCGGGCTTCTGGACCGAATACCACGAGATGATCGAGTTTACCTTCGGCATCTACAAGCCCGACACGGTTGACGTGCCCACGACGGATCACATAGGCTTCAAGGCACTCAATGTCGGCAATTCAAGGATTACGGGTTTTGACATCAGCCTGCTGGGGGAAGGCAAGGTCGGGGGACTGCCCCTGAGTCTGGTCACGGGTTATACATTCACGAATCCCCTTGACCTGAACACAGCCGACTCTCTTTCCTCCCGTACCTACCTGAAGTACCGGTTTAGGCATTCAGCCAAGGCCGATGCCGAGCTTGACATCGGAAGACTGACTGTAGGTGCCGCACTTGTCTTATACAGCCGCATGGAGAATATCGACGAGGTGTTCCTGGATCCGGTATTCGGCGAGCTCATCCTGCCCGGATTCCGTAACTACTGGCAAAGGATTAACAAGGGGTATGCGGTCTGGGACCTCAGGATCCTCTATGACCTGAGCAATAACCTCAACCTTTCGCTCATTGTCAAAAACCTGCTGAACAAGGAGTACATGCTCAGGCCGGGAAACATCCAGGCCCCGAGGAACGTGGCACTCAGGCTGAACCTGAGCTGGTAGGGGCCTGACGGCACATTCGTTTTGGACAGCCAAAAAATATTTTTGAGGTACAGAAAATTCAATTACTTTTGCACCGGCATTGGTGTGGTAGTTCAGCTTGGTTAGAATACCGGCCTGTCACGCCGGGGGTCGCGGGTTCGAGCCCCGTCCACACCGCAAACCCGGGGCATGCACTCCGGGTTTTTTATTGCCTTGACCAACCAGTTAACAATAAAACATTTGGTCCCCCTTTTTTTCCGGCAGACATCTTCTCTTCATTAATTTATATAATTTTAAGCCACCAAGTTTTTATTGATGTTAAACCCTAATTCCAATTTTATGAAATATTCTATATCAACATTGACCGTCGTCGTCCTCCTTGCGCTCGCCTTACCTGTTTATGCCCAGCCCGCAGGGAACGCACCTGCGCAGGGTGCGCCCGCTGCGCCTCCGGCCGGCACTCAGACGGGCCGCAGCATGCTGAACGTGGAAACAGCCAGCAAGGCCATTGCCGAAATTGAAATACAGCTGGCAGCCATGAAAGAAGCCCTTAAAGGGGCAGTAACCATGGCACCAGGTGCACCGGCCTCAGGCCAGCCCGGCGCTGCCCCGCAAGCCGGCCAGCCTGACATGCAGGCCGCCATGGCGGAGAACCAGAAAAGGCAGGAAGCCATCCGGGCAGCTGCCGGTACCATTTCAAACCAGCTGATGATACTCGATAATGCAACCCTGCAGGCAGAAGTTACAAGACTGCAGGAAATCGCAAGAAAGGCACAGGAAGAAAAAGCCACTGCAACGGCTGAAATGATTCAGTCAGTCATCACGGAACGCACACAGGCTGCACAGAAACTGGGGGTACGCATAAGGACAGGTGCCCCGGGCGGAGCCGGTGGCGGAGCCATCCAGGAACCAGCCCTGAAAAGCGGCTTCGAATGGATTGATTAATGACATATACAAACCATGCTCAGAAATGATTTTTAGCAATTTATTAATTGGAAACTATATGAAAAAAAATATTCTTTTAGCGCCATTGTTGACATTTGCCATGGTGGTCGCCATGCAGCCTTCCACACGGGCACAATCCCCCCTCACCACGACCGATCCGCTGTTTGTGCTGTCATCGGCTTCACTGTCCAACGCTGACGATGTCAGGGCATTCCCCGGCAGGATTGAACAGTACATCCCCAGGCTTAAGTACAAACCCAAGAAAGCCCGCAGACTGCTTGTCTATGTTGAAACAACGAGTTTCCGCACTCCCGGTGAACCCTATGTCAATGCCTTGCTCGATATGCTTGCCAAAAAAACAGGCGCCTTCACGGTTGAGTTCAGTTCAAACATTGATGTTTTCCTTCCGGAAAACCTCAGTAAATATGATGCATTTCTGCTCAACAGCACCGTGAACATGAACAAAGGCGGTGTTCCTGTCAGTGAGGAGGCCACTCCTGAAATATGCAAAAGCATTCTGAATTTTGTCGAAAGCGGCAAGGGGATCATTGCCATGCATGGCGCAGTTGACAACTTCAACAACTGGATGGCAGGCCAGCAGCTGATCGGGAACAAATTCACAGGCCATCCGTGGACTGAAAACGGGGCATGGGCAGTCAAGATCGATGAGCCAGACCATCCGCTGACAGCGCCCTTTAAAGGACATAAAGGTTTCCGGATCGTCAACGAGATCTATGCGACAACCTCACCTGTTTATTCCCGTAACAATCAGCTCGTTCTTATGAGTCTTGACATGTCCGACAAGACCACGGCCTCACAGGTCAGCGATCCGGATCAGGATACCGGTTTCAGCTGGATAAGGACACAGGGCAAAGGCAGAATATTCTACACGGTCCTTGGCCATGGCGGCGGCCGCAAAGCCCTCGAATTCGAGAATCCAGCCACAATTGAACACCTGCTGCTTGGCATCCAGTGGGCACTGGGCGATATTGACGGCGTTGATGCCACACCCAAAGGAACAAAGTGAGCGGACTGAATATCCCATGCTATGTAAGACCCCGTGAAAGTTCTTAAGCCCCTTCTTGTCGTTCTTGCCGCATGTCTGACAGGTTTGACATGCCTGCTCATCCTTGCTATGGTTACTGATTACCGGCCGGCGGATGAGGAGATAATTTCACAAACAGACAGTGCGGTATGCCTTCAGGATACAATGGTTTTAAGTTTCCTGACCTGGAATATCGGTTACGGGGGGCTTGACCGGGATATGGATTTTTTCTATGAAGGTGGCGAAAAAGTCTTTACACCGGAAGAGCAGTTCATATCGAACATGGAAGGTATCGGAAGCTTCCTGAAGTCAAATGACAGCCTTGATTTCATGCTCCTGCAGGAGGTGGACCGTAAAAGCAGGAGAAGCTATGGTATGGATGAACTAAACTATTTCTCCGGGAACCTGGTCAGCCATCATGCATTTTTTGCCAAGAACTATGATGTGCCCTTTGTTCCAAGTCCCCTTTCCCGTCCCATGGGCAAGGTTACCTCCGGAATTGTGACCTTCTCAAAATATCTGCCCTTTATCTCCCTGCGCTGTAAGCTGCCGGGGAACCTCGGATTTCCTACCTCACTTTTTTACCTTGACCGTTGCTTTCTGGTCAGCCGCTATAAAATGGCCGGCGGGCGGGAGCTTGTCATCATCAACACCCACATGGAGGCTTACGATTCCGGTAATGTCAGAAAGAAGCAAATGGAAAGGCTGAGTGAATTTATGATGGAAGAATACGCATCGGGGAACTATGTGGTTGCCGGAGGAGACTGGAACCAGTCCCCTCCGGGTTTCAAAGCTGCCTTTGCCACTGACCGTCTGAATATGAGCCAGATGGAGATGCAGCCCGATGTCATGGCTGACGGCTGGCAGTGGGTTTTTGATCCTTCAGTGCCCTCCAACCGGTCTGTTCAGACATCTTATGTGCAGGGAATTACACCTGTTGCGGTTATTGATTATTTTCTGCTTTCTCCCAACCTCAGGGTGGCCTCGGTCAGATGCCTGCAGCTCGGATTCCGCCATGCAGACCATAATCCTGTTATCCTGACCCTATGCCTGCCATGAAGGAGCACCGTTGGTTTTAAGGACCGGGAGTGCCCGCTGAAGCAGCATATTTTGCCGCAGCCTCCTTGTTCCAGGTGATGGTGGCGGTGCCATATTTGAAGTTGGTATCGAGGAACGGCATGGAGGCCGTCATGGATGATGTTTCGGCCGAACCCTCTCCTATCCTGCCAATGAGTGTTCTCATGTCCAGGATGTACTGACAGGTCAGCTTTTCCTGTGTTCCCTTCTGCCAGGCATGGCCGCCGTGTATGACCAGTTTGTTTGTGTCAATCCCGTTTGCCGGATCACTGATATAACGGATAAGGTTTTCAATGCCCCTGCCATAGGCGATGAAACTGTCGTAGGTGAACAGCCACACCCCGCTGCCTGATCCGATGGCATCGCCGGAAAACACCAGATCCCTGTCTTTGAGGAAGAAAAGGGTTGAATGGTTTGTATGACCGGGTACTTCCATGGTCCTGATGATGTATCCGCCGCCAAGGTCAATGGATGCATTTTCAGCAAAGCGGGTCGTCCTTTCCGGCGGAAAGACATCCATGCCGTTGAATTCAGCCTCAGGTATCCAGAACAAGGCCCTGGCATCCGCATGGAAGGCAGGCAGCATGCCCAGGTGGTCTCCGTGCCGGTGCGTGACGGTGATAAGCAGTTGTCGCTGGCCGGTACGTTCATATACGATGGAACGAAGCGACCCGGTGGCCGTGCTGTCCCATTTGACGGCATTCG
>JAXDCR010000306.1:0-4521 GCA_034677845.1 Bacteroidales bacterium
ATGGTGGCCTACGATGATGAGTTCTTATGGGTCGGGGCAAGACTGTTCATGAATGATGTTACGCAGATCAGGTCAAGAAGCAAGAAACGCGACGAGACGGCACGTAACTCAGACGCATTTGGCCTACTCCTTGATTCATACAATGACAATGAAAACGCATTTGCCTTTTTCACCATGCCATCCGGTCTGAGACTGGATTATACGGTTTACAATGACGGCGTGGGCAACCAGTCGGCCCAGGGCGGAGGCGGAGGTGGCGGCCAGCAGGCCGGCGGAACCATTGGCCCTGCGACGAACATCAGCTGGAATGCCTTCTGGGATGTCAAGACAACCCGTGACGACAAGGGATGGTATGTCGAGATGAGGATACCTTTTTCAAGCCTCCGGTTCAAACCCGAAAACGACAGGGCGACAATGGGACTGATTATCAACAGGTCAATCAACGCGAAAAACGAAATCGATACTTACCCTGCCATCGATCCCAAATACGGTCAGACAGCCCTGAGAAAGCCTTCGCTGGCGCAAAACATCACATTCGTGGGAGTCAGACCTTCAACACCGGTCTATGTTTCTCCCTATGTCATCGGGGGCTATTCAAAGTTCTGGAATCTCAACAATGAACGCACATCATACGTGCAGGACGATAAAAAAGACTTTAATGCGGGTCTCGATGTAAAGTACAACCTGAGCACCAACCTTACGCTTGATGTCACGGTGAATACGGATTTTGCCCAGGTTGAGGCAGATAACCAGCAGGTGAACCTTACCCGCTATTCCCTGTACTTCCCGGAAAAAAGGATGTTCTTCCAGGAAAGGGCAAGTCTTTTCAGCTTTAACCTTGGCGGCACCTCTGATCTGTTTTACAGCAGGAATATAGGCATTGCACAGGGACAGCCGATTAAGATTTACGGGGGTGCAAGAATAGTCGGAAGGGCAGGGCAGTGGGATATAGGACTGATCGATATGCAGACAGAGGATCACCGGTCAACTCCAAGTGAGAATTTCGGGGTTTTCAGGATGAGAAGAAGAGTCATCAATGATAACTCATATGTCGGCGGTATTTTCACCTCAAGACTTGGCATGAACGGCGATTACAATATGGCTTATGGAGCGGACGGGATTTTCAGGGTATTCGGACTGGATTACCTGGATGTAAAGTTCTCCCAGACTTTCGACAGCGATACCGCAAATGATGTAGATGCCAATGATCCTGTTTTTTTCTCCGCAAACTGGGAAAGAAGGTCCGAGGAAGGATTCGCCTACCAGCTTGGTTATTCCTATACGGGCCAGGAATTTAACCCCGGCATAGGGTTTGTCAGGCAGGGCAGCATGCACAATATGTCAGGGCAACTTACCTATGGCTGGATCCCGGAAGCGGAATCCAAAATTTTCAGCCACAATGCGGATGTCAGGTTTGAAAGGCTTATAAGGCTGGAGGATGGTGGACTTGAGTCGATGACTATTGAGCCGGGCTGGACAATAAGCACCAGGAAAAATTTCCGCTGGGAGCTTGGAATTCAGTACCAGGAAGAAGGGGTGCTTAATGATTTTCTTGTGGGAGGGCAGACAAAGGTGCTGGCCGGCCGCTACAGGTTTTTCAACGGCAATCTGCGGCTGAACACACCCACGTCAAGAAGGGTATCTGCCCAGATAAATGCCAATCTGGGTCAGTTCTATGACGGGGAGCGATACAGTGTGTCTGTGTCGCCTACTTTTAATATTTCCCCGAGCTTTCTAATGTCGGGATCCTATCAGATCAACCACGTCAAATTTCCCGAAAGGGACCAGATGATCAATATTCACAGCACTTCCCTCAGGGCTACCTACATGCTGAATACAAAACTGTCGGCCAGTTTGTTCGTCCAGTATGTAAGCACGACGGACGACCTTGTCGGCAATTTCAGGTTACGGTACAATCCCCGTGAAGGTAATGATTTCTACCTGGTTGTCAATGAATACAGGGGTATTGATGATGGATCGCGCGAACCGGCCTTTCCGAATTTCTTCAACAGGACAATCATGCTGAAGTACACGCATACCTTTATATTTTAAGCACGGGAACGAGATTGTCCTTGTCGCAGGTCGGTATGGCAATGTCTTCATGATGCCTGCGCATTTATCATGTGCGAAGGGCAGTTTTCAGGTAACTTTTTGCTGCATTGGTACCGCTGCCAAGACTGGTCATCAGTTCAGCCAGCCGGTGATATCCTTTTTCAAGTGCAAGGACAACAGGGGTTCTTCCCAGTTTATCCCTTGCATTGATATCAGCGCCTTCCCTGACAAGCATTTCCGCAATTTCGGCATAGCCGAACAACACTGCCAGTGCAAGCGGAGTTTTCCCGTCCTTATCCCTGGCATTTACATCTGCACCTTTAAAAATAAGCAATTTGGCTATTTCCGTATGGCCTCCGATGATGGCCCAATGCAGGGGTGAATTGCCGCGCCGGTTTGTCGTATTGATGTCGGCGTTCCTTTCAATCAGTAACTGTGCAATTTTTGTGTGCCCTTTTCCGATAGCGATGCTAAGAGCCGACTCCCCGAAATGATCCCTTGCATTGATGTCAGTTTTAAAAAAAGACCGGTTCAACAACAACCTGACCATTAACCAGTCTCCTGTTTTGCAGGCTCTTATAAGTCTATTATCTGTGTTCATCCTTCCTGATCCTGCCTTCTGAATACCACCCATGCCGTTATCAATCGCATGCTGTCAGGTTACCTTATACCGCAACCGGACCGAATTATTTCTTGTTTCACGGTTGAGCTGACGCAGAAGAGAATGAAGTAAGTACAAAATGTAAAATATACTAAATATAATAATGATTTCACAGCTTCATGATGAATTTATTGATCGACATCTCAAAATTCCGGAAGATTTATCCGGATGCTGTTTTTAATTTCAGTTTTTAAAAATCATCTGCGATCCATCATTGTGAAAGATTTAACATTGTCATAACATGGCATAATTGCTTCAAAACGGGTCACCTGTCCTTTTCTTCTGTCAATGATACCCATGTATTAATCAATTGATGAATTTATTTATTAGGTTCGCATCTTATTATCAGGCCATGCGTATGATTACCCATAAACAATTATCAGTCCACTTATCATGAAGTTCCTCATCAATACAATTACACACTGGGAAGAACCACCCAGAACCAGGCATTTTGT
The DNA here is from genome assembly GCA_034677845.1 of Bacteroidales bacterium. Lineage (GTDB taxonomy): Bacteria > Bacteroidota > Bacteroidia > Bacteroidales > UBA10428 > UBA5072. The sequence goes on from JAXDCR010000306.1 coordinate 3,169, forward strand.
AACCTTATCGTTATCAAAAAAACATGAGGTTGCATTCGTTGCCGCCAATCAAACGGGATGGCCCTGCATACGCGTGAACAAAGTCAGTGAAAACCTCACCGTCATCACCCCGTGTTTTCCGGTCAGTATGAAAATAAGATACCGGCTGCCGGTGCTGAACGAAATTTATCAGCACTGGCTTTTCAGAAAAATCTACCGCACTTACGGAGATTTTGAAGTCATCAATTTCGATTATACGGCAACCAGGATTTTCAGGTATTTTAAAAATGTCATTTATTACTGCAACGACAGTTTTTATGAAATCAGCAAAAGGATAAATCCTGCAATCATTGCCAGGTACCATCGCTGGTGCGAATCCCTTGTGGCTGCCGGGTCAGCGTTCTGCGTGGCCATCTCAAACCAGATAAAGAAAGAGCTTCAGCCGTATAATCCCGATGTGATAGTCATACCGCTGGGAAGTCCCGATATCGATGAGTTCGGAATACAGGTCCTTCAGAATCCCACAGCCAATAAAACGGTCAGGGTCATCCTGGTCGCAGTGATCAAGAAACTGAATATTTCGCCAAATGTTCTTAACCTGTTGCTCGGCGACGACAACATCAGCCTTACCGTTGCAGGTCCCATTGAAAATGGTTATCTCGACCAGATTCCCCAAAAAGACAAACTGATCATCAAAGGGTTTCTGGCAGGAAGGGATCTTTATGAAGAGATCAATCAGGCTGATGTGGCCATCGCTCCGTATTCCGTTAAAACCATGAATGATATTTTTTCAGCAACCGGAGGCAAAATATATCATTATCTTTCCGTTGGCAAACCCGTGGTCATTTCTTACATGCCAGGCTTAAGCGAACTGGGTTTGCAGGATAAGCTGATATACCCCGCCAGAGAGGAGGAAGATTTTCCTGCCCTGGTTCACCGGGCACATGAAGAAAACACGGCAGATCTGATCCGGCAGAGGATTGAATATGCGAAAAGAAATACCTGGATTAGCAGGATGGAAGACCTGGTAGCTTATTATAATGCTAAAAAGCCTGAGGTTGCCAGTACCGGATAGCAACCCCCCTTGTTATCCCTCCGTTGTATCCGGGGTGTATTTCTATGGTTGCCCGGCTGTCAGGAATGGAATATATACCTGCCGGTTCCTCATAACCCGGATCGCGGCCGTTATTAATTCCTTCCCTTCCAAATGTTTTAAGAAGTTTCTTCGCGGTACCGGTCCCTGAATAAACCTTTACCCACATTTCTGACCTTATTCCGTAATCAGGATAACCAAATTCCGCTGCCAGAAAAGCATATTTAATGGTACCCTGAGGGAGCATGATCTCTTTGATGATTGTATCTTCGCTATACGGA
>JAXDCR010000307.1:0-11289 GCA_034677845.1 Bacteroidales bacterium
TGACGAGATCGGCAACCTGTCTCCTCCTTTGCAGTCCAAGATCCTTACGGTCATTGAACGCCGCGAGGTGACCAGGGTAGGTTCGAACAAGCCTGTAAAGGTGGATGTGAGGCTCATCTGTGCCACCAATACAGACCTGTATGAATCGGTAAGCAGCGGTCAGTTCCGGCAGGACCTGCTGTACCGGATCAACACGGTCGAGATTCACCTTCCGCCGCTTCGCGACAGAGGTGATGACATTGTCCTGCTGGCCAACCATTTCCTGAAAATTTACTCGAAAAAGTATAAAAAGGGCCTGCGGGGGATCAATTCGGCGGCCGTCAAGAAGATTATGCATTACGGCTGGCCGGGCAATGTAAGGGAGCTTGAACATGCCATTGAACGTGCCGTCATCATGACAGAGTCGGCTTTCCTTGAGCCGGATGACTTCATCCTGTCACCCCCCAGAAAAAGAACGGACGAAATGGACTTTGAAACCACCAACCTGGATGAAATTGAAAAGATTGTCATTGAAAGAGTGCTGAGGCAGAACAAGGGAAATATTACCCAGGCTGCACAGGAGCTGGGACTGACAAGAACATCCCTTTACAGACGGATGGAGAAACATGGGCTTTAAAAACTACAGGCTTAACATTATTGTCAGGGTCATCCTGCTGACCGCATGCATCTTCGTTTTCTTCTATACGCTGACTACTTCCGACTATTTTATTGCCCCTGTCATTGTGGCAGTTCTCCTGGTCTTTCTTGTCATTTCAATCATACGGTACCTGGACAAGACAAACCGGGAGCTGACAAGCTTTCTGGAATCCATACGCTATGCGGAATTCAACAGAAGCTTTCAGATAGAGGGCATGGGCGGAAGTTTCAGCGAACTGAACAGGGCATTCAACGAGGTTATGCAGGATTTCCAGAAAGTACGTGCCGAAAAGGAGGAGAGTTTCCATTATCTGCAGACCATCCTGCAAAACATTGATGTCAGCGTCATCGCCTACACGACCGATGGCAATATCGAGCTCATCAACAAGACGGCCAAAAAGCTGTTCCAGGTGGCCAGTATCAGAAACATCAACTCGCTTGCTTCAATCAGTCCCGAACTCGTCAACACCCTTCTCACCATCAGACCCGGGGATAACAAGCTTGTAAGAATGCAGTTTGAGGAGGATATGCTGCAGCTGGCCATATATGCCTCCTCAATAAAGATAAAGGACAAGCTCATATTTCTGGTTACCATAAAGGATATCCAGAATGTACTGGAAGAACAGGAAACGGAAGCGTGGCAAAAGCTGATACGGGTGCTGACCCATGAAATTATGAATTCAATTACCCCCATAGCTTCCCTGTCCTCCACCCTTGACCTGATGCTGAAAGGAATGGTGCAGCCCGGCAGCGGGGAACCGGTGCTGCTTGACCGGGAAGCGGCCTCCGAGATACAGGAGGCGCTGAAGACGATCAACAAAAGGAGCACGGGTCTGCTGCATTTTGTGAACACCTACAGAAACCTTACCCGGATACCCCAGCCAAATTTCAGGCACTGCCAGGTTAGCGAGCTGTTTGCCAATATCGAGAAGCTGATGGAGGAGGAGCTCAGAAAGGAAAATCTCTCGCTTGACATAAGGGTTGAACCCGCCGATCTTGAGCTGATGGCGGATGACCACCTGATTGAGCAGGTGCTCATCAACCTTGTCAAAAATTCGATTTATGCCCTGCACAACAGGGACAACGGCAGGATCAGGCTTTCGGGCTTTTACAACAAAAGGGGAAGGGTTACCCTTCAGGTGGCTGACAACGGTCCCGGTATCCTGAAAGATGTGGTTGACAAGATATTCATCCCCTTTTTCACGACAAAAACCTCCGGATCAGGCATTGGACTCAGCCTTTCCAAGCAGATCCTGCGTCTGCACAACGCCACTATAACGGTGCATTCTGACCCTGGCAGGGAGACCGTTTTCACCATGACTTTCTGAACCTGTGCCCTGTTATATGCATGAACCGGTGAAATATAAATAGTATGAAGGTAGTTGAAGACCAGCTTTTTGTGATCATCGGGGCTTCGGGCGACCTGACAGCCAGGAAACTGATTCCGGCCCTTTTTGCCCTGTATGTAAGGAAGCTGCTGCCGGAACATTTTGCCGTTCTCGGGGTGTCCAGGACTGCTCATACGACGGAGCATTACAGGCAGTCCCTGAGGAAAGCGCTGGAGGGTATCCCTGAGGGCAGAGCGGGAGGCGACCGGCTGGACGGATTCATGAAACTGATTTATTATCTGCCGCTGGAGACTTCGGATCCGCAATGTTACGGAGACCTGGGTAAAAGGCTGGCAGAACTGGGGGAACAGTACCAGACATCCGGCAACTGCATTTTCTACCTTGCCACCCCTCCGGTTCTTTTCGGCCGTGTGGCAGGCAACCTGCATACGGCGGGACTGACAAGGCATCCTTCGGGATGGAGGCGGATCATTGTTGAAAAACCTTTCGGATACGACCTTCAGTCGGCCAGATCAATAAACAGGCAGCTGCTGGATTGCTTTCCGGAGGATCAGATTTATCGCATCGATCATTATCTGGGCAAGGAGACCGTGCAGAACATAATGGTCACCCGCTTCTCAAACGGAATATTTGAGCCGCTCTGGAACCGCAATTATGTGAATCATGTCGAAATAACCTCTGCGGAAAACCTGGGCGTTGAGAACCGCGGCGGCTACTATGACGGTTCCGGCGCCCTGCGCGACATGTTGCAGAACCACCTTTTGCAGCTGATGGCCATGGTGGCCATGGAACCACCCACAAGGATCAGTGCCAATGCCATACGCAATGAGACTCTTAAGGTACTTCAGTCGGTGCGGCCCCTGCGTCTCCCCGAGGTTGAGAAGCAGGTGATCAGGGGACAGTACACCGGGTCTTCATACCGCGGGAAACAGTATATTTCTTACCGCCAGGAAAAAGGAGTGAGAGCGGATTCGCACACGGAAACATACGTGGCGGTCAAACTTTTCATTGATAACTGGCGGTGGGGGCAGGTGCCCTTTTACATCAGAACAGGCAAAAGGCTTCCGGCAAGGGTGACAGAAATCGTTGTGCATTTCAGACCCACCCCTCACAAGCTGTTTTGTTTCGATGAGGGCAGGTTCAATGCGGATAACCAGCTGGTCATCCGCATCCAGCCTGATGAAGGCCTCCTGCTGAAACTCGGGATGAAGGTTCCCGGAGCGGGCTTTAACGTGCAGGACGTGAACCTTGACTTCCATTATGCCGACCTTGTAAGGGAACCGCTGCCGGAAGCTTACCAGCGGCTGATCGTGGACTGCATGCAGGGTGATGCCACCCTCTTCACCCGCGGTGATGCGATCGAGCAGTCATGGGACATCGTTGACCCCATCCTGCGGGCATGGGCAGACAATCCGGATATACCGCTTCACGGTTATCCTGCGGGTACCTGGGGTCCCGCACAGGCTGACAGCCTGATAGAGGGAGAAAGCTACACCTGGCGTTACCCCTGCAGGAACCTTGTCGACGACGGACTCTACTGTGAACTGTGAAACCTGTGCCCATTACGATATAATAACAGCGGAAACCGGATTATGGTGGTACCACACGCAGCGGTGCATGTTTATCCCACTGGTCATCAGGTTGCCCTGGCGTTGATCAGGGAGCTGTGCGATTTCATGCTGAAACACTCCAGGCTGAACCAGCAGATGAACATTGCCCTGCCGGGAGGCCTCACACCGGCTCCTTTTTTCAGCCATCTGCCGGCAGCCATCCTGAAGCATGGCGACCGGATCAACCTCGCACTGGTGCACTTTTTCTGGGCCGATGAAAGATGCGTGCCGCCCGGTCACCCTGACAGCAACTACGGACTGGCCTGGCGGCTGATGCTGCGGGAACTTGCGATCCCCCGGCAGAATATCCACCGCATTCAGGGTGAAAATGATCCGGCAGCGGAAGCTGTCAGATATGCGGGGGAGATCGGCAGACACCTGCGCCTGAGCCGCGGCATGCCGTCTTTTGACTGGATGGTCATGGGTCTTGGAGAAGACGGGCATACGGCTTCTTTGTTCCCGGGCAGGGAGCATGCGTCGCACACCGGTGCCCTCTGCGAGGTGGTAAGCCACCCGGTGACGCGACAGCCGAGGATCACCGTTAGCCTGCAGGTTATTAACCAGGCTGACCGCATCACATTCCTTGTCACAGGCCCGGCTAAAAGCAGCATTGTGCGGGAAATCATCAACAGGGAGGCTGCTGCCTCCTCGTATCCCGCCGGCCTCGTCAAACCGGTTCATGGCAGAGTGGAGTGGTATCTTGATAAGGAAGCTGCCCGTGAGATATGAAAAAACCTTCCTAAATACCGTCACGGAGTGCTTAATCCTGCCGGTTTGCTGTCCGGACAGGCTCAGCGTTTATTTTTTCGACCGTGTAATCGGGGTTGTACCGAATAAAACTGATGTCATGGTTCACAAAACCTCCGTTTTCGGACTGGCCGAACTGGTATGAGGAAAGGAGGGTTTCAACGCGCAGCTCGCCGAGGCAGTTCTGGAAATTACGGCCGTACTGCTTGAGGGCTGACAGGAAATACAGGCCGATATCATAGCCCAGCAGGCAGAAGTTGTAGCCGGAGGGACTGATTTCATAAGGCTCGTATCCGTATGTTGCCAGGCATTTTTTCAGGAATTTCCTCACCCTGTCGCTTCCGAAATCCATGTAAAAGGGAGTAAAAAGCTTCAGCTGAAGTCCGTGAAGGTAATTCAGCTCGATGGTCTTCCAGGTTTGCCAGGCAGGCAGACCGAACAGCTGTACCGGGTACTTGTCTTTCATAGTGTACAGCCTGGAAATGAACCTTGACACGTCCGGCTCGCTTTCGGAAAAAACAACAATGATATTGTCGCAGTCTATGGAAAGGATCTTTTCCAGATTCTTCAGGTTTTCATCGTTGAGCAGGTATTCCTCGGGAGGAACAAAGCTGCCTGCCGTGTCAGGCGAAAGGAAGGAAAGCATCTCTTTCCTGAAGCGTCCGGTATTTGCCTGCGAAAGCGAATCCGCTGACCTGAAAATCAGTATCCGGCCGTCGTTATATTGACCCAGGTATCCGGCAAGTGCTTTATATTCGGCAATTCTGGACGGCACCACCTGGAACAGCCGGTTGTTGTCTGCCACAAGCGATTCATTTGTTGACAGGGGGGAAACCAGGTTCACCTGCTGGCTGAGAGCCAGCCTGCCTATGGAACGGGCGTTCTCGGTGTAAACGGGACCGATGATCAGGTCCGGATGGAGAACCGTCAGCTCCTTTTCGATGGCGCCGACAATCTCCTGATCCCGTTCTGTGTCATAAACATGAAGGTTAATTGACAGGCCGACGCGTTTAAGTGAATCGACAGCCAGCAGGAAGCCTTCATAGAATTCAGCGAAATTCCTTCCCCTCAGGCCGACCATCCGTTGCTGCGGTGTGTAGGTGCCTGACTCGGCAAGGGTGTCGTTGGATTCAAGCAGCTCCTCTTCCTTGTAGCCGGCAAAAAAAGGAAGCAGAAGGGCAACCTCATAGGTGCGCCCTTCGCCGGCAGGCAGGCAGGGCATTTCTTCCGAAGGGAGAACTGCGTCGACCGCCAGGGAGTCAGCCGGTGAGGCATCCGGTCTGGGGATGCTGACTATCTGGCCTGCCTTCAGCCCGTACTTTAAAACCGGATTGGCTGCAACAATGTCGTCGACGCTAACCCCGTAAAGTTGTGACAGGGAATACAGGGTGTCCTTCTCCTTTACGGTGTAATAGAAAAAGCTGCCGCCGGTTCCCGGAGCGGGCCCCGTCTTCATCAATTCCCGGTTGCGCGGGATCCACAGCACCTGATCGGTTTTAATGCCCGCCCGTGCCCAGGGATTGTAATAATAAATCACTTCCTCGTGGACTTCGTATCGCCGCGACAGCGAATACACAGTCTGTCCCCGCCTGACCCGGTGTTCATAAAAATCCCTTCTGTTCAGCACAGCCGTTTCTACGGCACGGGGACCGCTTTGCGGTATGCGTATCGCCTGGCCTTCCCTGAGCGCGGCTGCATCAACACCCGGGTTTTCTTTCAGTATCGTCTGCTGATCAACGCCATAGGCTTTGCTGATCGAATACAGGGTCTGCCCTTTCTGCACCGTGTGAATAAAATAAACCCTGCCGCCGATCAGGGTTTTTTCCTGTGAAAGGGTCACTTCAACAGGCTGCTCCTGGGCAGGAAGAGAAAAGGATGCGACAATCAGGCAGGAAACCAGAAAAAGAGGTGGGATCGGATTTTTCAAGCTATAATATATATAAGGTATACCTGCGCCAAAAGTAATAAGATAGTTTAAAAGTTACAAGGATGGTTTAAAAAAAGAGGCTCCGCCGGTCAGGTTTGGAATTGTCCGGTAAACATTTTTTGGCATTTTTTGCACCATAAAAATTAAAATTGCTATATTTGAAATGTAACACCCTTTTAATAACTAAAAACTCTAATTATGAAAAAAATTGGAAGTGTTTTCTTTTGCTTGTTAATTGCAGGCATGCAATTGCTGCAGGCACAAGTAGCGATTTCCGGGAGGGCGACCGACGGAGCCACGGGGGAACCCCTGGCCGGTGTGACCGTTCAGGTGAAGGGCACCCAGGTGGGCGCGGTTTCGCAGGTTGACGGGACGTACCGGATCGCCAACGTGCCGGCAGGTGCCACGACGCTGGTGTTCAGCTTCGTGGGTTTCACGACCCAGGAGATAGCCATCGGCGGGCGCACGGTGATAGACGTGGTGATGCAGGAAGAGGTGACCGCGCTGCAGGAGATTGTGGTGACGGGCTACTCGGTTGAGCGCAAGAAAGACATCATCGGGTCGGTATCCGTGGTGAACACCGAGGAGATGCTGACACAGGCCTCGGGCAGCGCGTCAAGCCTTCGGCAGGGACGTGTGGCCGGCCTGACCGTTAACACCACCGGTGAAATGGGAGGAGAAGCCAAGGTACGTGTCCGCGGATTCGGTTCCTTCGGCAGCTCTGACCCGCTGTACATCATCGACGGGGTTCCCGGATCGATAAACAACATCAACCCGAGCGACATTCAGTCGGTACAGGTGCTGAAGGATGCGGCGTCGGCCTCTGTTTACGGGGCTCGTGCGGCCAACGGCGTTGTGATCGTGACGACCAAGCAGGGACAGCAGGGGGCCATCAAGGTGAACTTCGATGCGTATTACGGGATCAATTATTTCAGCAACAAGGATTTTCCTGATCTGCTGGATGCCAAGGAGATGGGGGTATGGTACTGGAAGTCGATGGAAGGTGCCGGCCGTAAGTACGGTGATGCCAACTGGACGCACCCGCAGTACGGTGACGGTCCCGAACCCGTTATCCCCGAGTACATTCTGGTGAACAAGAACGGATCGCGCACGGGCGGTGCTGCCCTGGAGAAGCTGAAGGTGGATGACCCCGCGGCCTTTGCCGAGCTGGTGGACCCGGCCAACTATGACCTGGCGACGTGGCAGATTGTGAAGTCGGCCAACACGGACTGGTTTGACGAGGTATACAATCCCGCGCCGGTACAGAACTACAACCTGACGGCCTCGGGCGGATCTGACAGGGGCACGTATGTACTGGGACTGAACTACTACAATGAGGAGTCGACCACCGACAAGTACTACGGGTACCTGACCAGGTACTACATCCGGGCCAATTCGACCTTTAACATAAAGAACATCATCCGCCTTGGAGAGAACCTGCAGATCAGGTATCAGGAGAGCAGGGGCGGCGGCGGCGTATCGACCACATGGACGATGTGGGCTTTGCTGCCGGTGTATGACATAGCAGGCGGACCGACGGGAGCGGCAGCCCCCGGTATAGTCAGCGTGGGTGACACGGGCGAGAACCCGATTGCCAGGTTCTGGCGCAACCGTTTCAACAAGAACTGGAGCTATGGTTTGTTCGGCAATGTGTTTGCGGAGATAGAGCCGGTAAAGGACCTGGTGATCCGCACCAGCTACGGGCTTGACCTGAACAACCAGTTCAGCAGGAGCCTCTCGCAGGTGACCTATGAAAGAGCCGAGAACCAGGCCCCGCCGAACTCGCTGACCTGGAACATGAGCCAGCCGAGGTCATGGACCTTCACCAACACCCTGACCTATTCAAAGACCTTTGGCAGGCACACGGCCAAGATCGTGCTGGGAACGGAAGCCATTGACGATTTCTCGATCAACGTCAGCACGACAAGAGCCAACTTCCTTATTGACAACAACCTGGACTTCCTTGTCATCGATGCCGGCATCGGCACCCAGACGGGCAGCGGCTCCAAGAGCCACAGCACGCTGTTTTCGACCTTCGGCCGTTTTGACTACAGCTATGCCGACAAGTACATTTTGAACGCGACGGTAAGGCGCGACGGGTCATCGAAGTTCGGCATCAACAACCGTTACGGGGTGTTCCCGTCGGTGGCCGTGGGCTGGCGCGTGTCGAGCGAGTCGTTCATGCAGTCCCTCACCTGGCTGACCGACCTGAAGCTGAGGGCCAGCTGGGGCATCATCGGCAACCAGAGCGGACTGAGCAACGAGAACCAGTTCACCACATACACACAGGCCATCGGAAACTCCTATCCCATTCAGGGAACCAACACCACCATCGAGCAGAGCTTTGTGATGAGCCGCCTGGGCAACCCCGATGCACGGTGGGAAAAATCCATCACCACCAACGTGGGATTTGACGCCAGCCTGTTTGCAGGGGCACTGACTGTTGACTTCAACTATTTCATCAAGGAAACGAGGGACCTGCTGGTGCAGAACCAGGCAGCTTACACAGGGGCCAACGTCACCCAGCCTTCGATCAACGTGGGCAATGTTGAGAACAGGGGTGTTGACTTCACGGTCACCAACAGGGGCAAGATAGCCGGCGCGGTCGATTACGAGGTAAGCGCCAACTTCTCCAAATACAAGAACGAAGTAACCAAGGTGCTTGACAATCCCGAAGCCACCCTGATTGGCGGAGGCACGCGTTCCGGTAATGTAACCCTCACCAAGGCAGGTTACCCGATCTCCATGTTTTACGGGTACAAGACCGAAGGCTTTTACAACAGCCAGGAAGAAGTCGATGCCTACAAGGCTGAGTACACAAACAACATTATTCCGCCCGCCATCGGCCGCTGGAGGGTGCAGGACACCAACGGCGACAAGGTTGTCAACGACCTTGACCGCACGTACATCGGCTCGCCCCATCCTGATTTTGAGGTGGGTCTGAACCTGCAGCTTTCCTACGCAGGCTTTGACGCCAGCGCGTTCCTGTTCTGGAGCCAGGGAGCTGAGATCTTTGACGCCGAGCGTGTCAGGGTTGACTTCAACCATTTTGCCTGGAACCGCAGCGCCAGGATGCTGTACCAGTCATGGACCCCTGAGCTGAAGAACAAGGCGTTGCTTCCGAAGCTTGACCTGAACGACACCTATTCGAACACCTATATTTTTAACTACAACGTCAGCGATGCCAGCTACCTGCGTCTGAGACAGGTGCAGCTGGGATACACGATCCCCACGAGCATCACCAGCAAGATCAGGGTTGACAGGCTGAGGGTCTATGTGTCGGGACAGAACCTATTCACCATCGACAATTTCAGCGGTCTGGATCCCGGCATGGCCACCTCGGGAAGCGACCTGAGCATGGGCGTTGTCCAGGGCACCACTCCCACTTCAAGGCAATTGTTGTTCGGTGTGAACCTTGGATTTTAGCAAGCTGATCCTTACGAATACAAACATAAAAATATAGGATATGAAAAAGACAATCATAGCATTATCAATAGTATGCCTGATAACGGGAATGTTTTCCTGCAGCGAGGACTTTCTGGACCAGCAACCCATTGGTGCTTTCGGTGAAAGCATTCTCTCCTCGGAATCCGGCATCAACGGCATGCTGATCGGGATTTACACCCTGTTGAATGAGGGCAGCCTTGATGCGGGACCCGACCAGCAACTGAACGGCACCATCCATGGCGGTGAGGCCTTCAAGGGTTCGGATGCGGGTGACCAGCCCCAGTTTCTCGAATTCAACAAGTTCGGCGTGACCACGGGCAACAGCAGCGTCACTTCACTGTGGAGGAACGTATACAACGGTGTGGCAAGGTGCAATGCCGTGCTGGCTTTGCTGCCTAGCATCAGCGAACTTTCGGACGCCGAAAAAGTCGAGATAGAAGCGGAAACCAGGTTCCTGCGCGCCTATTTTTACTTTCGCGGCAAGAGGGCGTTCAAAAACATACCGTGGATCGACGAGACCGCAACCGATGTGCGTGTGCCCAACACCGTCAACAACGACGGCACGACGTATGTGAACTGCTGGCCCGAGATTACAGCTGACATGGATTTTGCCCGCAAGAACCTGCCGGCCACCCAGAAGCAGCTGGCCAGGCCCAACAAATGGGCTGCCGAGGCCTTTTATGCCAAGATCCTGATATACCGTGCCAACGAAGGGGATTATGCGAACGGATACACAGAAGCCCTGGCTGTGCTGAACGACATCATCGCGAACGGGGTGACCTCCAAGGGTGAAAAGTACGGGCTGGTGGCCAACTACCATGACCTGTTCAACTGCAAGACGGAAAACAACAAGGAAGATGTTTGGGTAGTCGCCTGTTCCGTGAACGACGGCACTCCGACATCGGGATGGACGGCATCGCCCAACGGTGACCAGAAATCCGTATGGATACAGTCACAGTCCACCTCCGGTCCCGGCCTCGGCCGCGGCTGGGGATTTATGAATCCCACGCCTTTTTACGCGGATATGTTCCGCGTCGATGCATCCGGCCTGCCGTACCTGGATTACTATGCAACCAATCCGCACAGGCTGAAGGATGACTATGGGATGCCCGGCAACACCCTTCCGGTTGACACCTTCCAGATCGACACCGCAGGGGTTGACCCGAGGCTCGACTGGACGATCGGCCGCCGTAACATCCCGTTCCTGGATTACGGCAACTTCCCGGGCAAGTCATGGATCCGCAACCAGGATCATGGCGGACCCTACATGCTGAAGAAATGGTACATCTGGAAGAGCGAGGACGGCACCTTCACGGCCCCCGGCAACTCCAATACGGCCATGGACATTCCGGTCATCCGCTTTGCCGACGTGCTGCTCTTTGCCGCCGAATGCGAGGCAAGGGTGGGGAGCCTGGACAAGGCAAGGGATTATGTCAACCAGGTGCGCAAGAGGATGCAGGACAATTCCACGAGTCCCACCCATTGGGTAAAGAAGGCTGATGGTGTCACCAACGCGGCCAATTACCGCATCTGCCTGTACCCGTCTGACGTCAGCGCAAAGGATGCCTTCACA
>JAXDCR010000308.1:0-2916 GCA_034677845.1 Bacteroidales bacterium
CGGCGCAGCCGCATCGCAGCCGGAAGCGGCACAGCCGTGCCGCAAATCAACAGGCTGGTGAAACAGTTCGATGACATGCGCCGGTTTATGAAAAGTGTCACCACAGGCAGAAATCCGATGCAGATGCTGAAGAACATGCAGGCGGCCAGGGGCCAGCGACCCTGACAGACAATAACTATGGCAACAATCAAAACACAGGCGACATGGAAATCATTGACGGCAGGAAGATCGCTGCCGAGGTAAGGCAGGAGATAGCCCTTGAGGTGGAAAAACTAAAAAGCGCCGGCGGGCGCAGCCCCCACCTTGCCGCGGTGCTGGTGGGCCATGACGGGGCCAGCGAAACCTACGTGGCCGGTAAGGTGAAGGCATGTGCCGAAGTGGGGTTCCGTTCCACCCTTATCCGCTTTGAGGATGACGTGACGGAGGCAGAGCTGCTGAAAGCGGTGCACCAGCTGAACGGCGACGGGGAGGTCGACGGCTTTATCGTGCAGCTTCCTCTTCCGTCGCACATTAACGAAAAACGCATCATTGAAGCCATCGACTACCGGAAGGACGTCGACGGCTTTCACCCGGTCAACATAGGCAGGATGGTGCTGGGCATGCCATGCTTTGTATCTGCCACGCCGGCAGGGGTGCTGGAGCTGATACGCCGGTACAATATCCCCACTTCGGGCCGAAGCTGCGTCATCGTCGGCCGGAGCAACATCGTCGGTAAGCCGCTGAGCATCCTGCTGTCGCAAAAGACCTATCCCGGAGATGCTACGGTGACGCTGGCACACAGCCGCACCCGGAACCTGCCCGACATCATCCGGCAGAGCGACATCGTGGTGGCAGCGCTGGGCCAGCCCGGCTTCATCCGTGGCGATATGGTGAAGGAGGGAGCCGTGGTCATTGACGTGGGAATCACCCGGGTGAAGTCAGACACAGCCAGGTCTGGCTACAGGCTTGCCGGGGACGTTTGCTTTGAAGAGGTGGCGCCCAGGTGCAGCTTCATCACGCCGGTTCCGGGGGGGGTGGGACTTATGACGGTGGTTTCGCTGCTGCGCAACACGCTCATGGCCGCCAGAAAAGAGATAGACTTCATGTCCTGACAAGAAGCGGCAGGCATGCACTGGCCGCGCAAAACTTGGATGTGTTTTCAAATGTTGTACCTTTACAGATCATGAGATCCCCATACCCGGTCATGTTGTTGCTGCTCTGCGCCACAACCCTTTGCCGGTGCGTGAAGCAGTCTGAGGCGGAATCACAGCGCCTGAACTGGACGTCGGAAGATCCGCTTTCCATTCCTTACCGCACACGGCTGCAACGCAGCGAACGGGTGAACCTGCTCCGCAACGCTTCTTTCGAAACCGGAAGGACTTTTTCGGTTGACAGCGCCAACACTTCCTTTTCGATCGACGGATGGAGGCAGCTGGGTGAAGGGGTGGAGTGGACCGACACAAGGGCCGACAGCCTGTTTGATGCTTCCGAAGCCTGCACCGGCAACAGAGCCATTAAGATCACGCGGACAAAGGCATATGAAACCGACCAGCACGGCGGTGCCGTTATCAGCGAATACGTACGGGTCATTCCCGGAAGCTATGACCTGTCGCTGTACCTCCGTCTCCGGGATGTGAAATCTTACCGCCCCAGGCTGGGAAGGGGTCTGTACGATGCGGTCGAGATACGGCTGATGTTTTACGATAAAAACAAAATTCTGCTGGACGCCCAACAGCGTTTCCCACAGAATGACAACTATATTGATTTGTCCTTCAAGGGTTTTTCCTTCTCACACTTCGGCAGCATACCGCAAATGGAGTGGGGCAAGGTCGAAGGCAAAACGGCGCACTTCCCCTTTGCCGGAGGAGACGTGCCATCCAACGCGTATTATGTGAGGGTGTATGCGGGACTCAAGGGAACAGGCACCATGTGGGTCGATGAGGTCTGCCTTTCCTATTCCGGCCGCAACTTCTCGGTGACCGAACACCTGCAACCCTATATGGACACCACCCTTCTCGTGCAGCAGACGCTGGTGCCCGCGCCCAAAAAGATACGGATGATGGAATCGCTGCCCTACGGCAAGGGAAACAGCATGGCGGGCAGCCCCATCATCCTGCTGCCTCCCGGCGAAACCGGCGACGATAACAGAGCCGCGGCACTGCTGAAGGAATGCCTGATCAGGGGCATGGCTGCAGGGGGAGACAGCAGCCTACCCGCTGTCCGGATCACCACCTCGCTGACCCCGCAACAGATCGCCGGCAGCGCCATTATTTTCAGCATCGGCAGGACATCGCTTTACCGGCGGTACAGGGAGATCATGCCGGAAAGCGACATACGGCAGCATCCTCAGGGCTATTTCATCTATACCAGCGACGACATGCCGAACGTGGTATTTTTATGCGGCAACAACGAGACCGGCGATTACTACGCGGCGCTCACCGCAGCACAGCTTTTCGACCACAGGGCACCCGTGTTCCACAATGCAAGGGTGGTGGATTACCCTGACTTTGACAGCCGCAGCTTCGTCATCGGAAACTGGGACAGCGACAGCGGCACCGCTTCCGGCCTGGAGGAGATAGACGATATGGGCGACTACAAGCTGAATGCCGCATTTGTCGACCTGAACCCCCGAACGGCCGGCAGCGGCTACCGGCAACGCCTGACCGCCTTCGGCAGGCTGAACAGGGAAAATGACACCTTCTCCGTGCTGGCCATCGTCTCCGGCACGGGCATGCAACCTCCGCCGGCGGCAGGCCATGATTCCCCTGAAGCATGGCAGTTGCGGCTGGCTGAGGAAGCGCTGGCTTCGGGAATGGCAGGAGTGGCCTGGGCACCCCATTACCGGTGGCCGGACGACAGCACCCTTTGCTATCCTTACGAGGTCAGGGAGGAGGAAAAGGTCAGGAGTCAGGCACCGGGAGAAGCCTTTATGCTCCT
>JAXDCR010000309.1:0-7941 GCA_034677845.1 Bacteroidales bacterium
AATCAGCCCTCAGGTCAGTGAAATATACTTTTGATGCCATGGTAAAGTGATTTACATGTTCGAAAAACCCATGAACGGGTTCTGCGGAGTCAGACTATCAATTCATCGCAACTCGAATTTTTTACCCAGGTAGACCCTCCTTACCTGTTCGTCTTCCGCCAGTTCTTTTGCCGTACCTGCCTTGAGGATTTCTCCCTCGAAAAGCAGGTATGCCCTGTCGGTAATGGAAAGGGTCTCGTGCACATTATGGTCGGTTATCAGAATGCCTATGTTCTTGTCTTTCAGTCTGGATACTATTTCCTGGATATCTTCGACCGCGATGGGATCCACGCCGGCGAAAGGCTCATCCAGCAGGATGAAATTGGGCTTGAGGGCTAATGCCCTGGCAATCTCGGTTCTCCTGCGTTCGCCTCCTGAAAGCTGAATGCCCAGGCTTTTCCTTATCTTTGTCAGACCAAATTCATTCAGTAAGGTTTCCACGCGAAACCGCTGTTCCTCCCTGGGCATGTCGGTCATTTCAAGCACAGCCCTCAGATTATCCTCCACGCTCAACCTCCGGAATACCGAAGCTTCCTGTGCGAGGTAGCCGATCCCTTTCTGCGCCCTCCGGTAAACAGGCTCATGGGTTATGTCCTCATCGTCCAGGAATATCTTGCCTTCATTGGGTTGAATAAGGCCCACCACCATATAGAAGGATGTTGTCTTTCCGGCTCCGTTAGGTCCCAGCAACCCGGCTATCTCCCCCTGTTCCACTTCAAAGGAGACATCCTTTACGACGGTTCTGTTCCGGTACCGCTTGACAAGGTTTTCGGTGCGCAATTTCATACTAAGTTTTCACCCTGGATTAATCCGGCTGGATTGCCAGTTCTGCGTTCCGTTTCTTTTCAACCCTTCTCGACAACATGATGCCGATTTCATACAGCAGCAGCATGGGCAGTCCCACCAGCAGCTGTGTGAACATATCGGGTGTGGGGGTGATGATCCCTGCCAGCAGTAAAATGACAACGATGGCGTGCTTGCGGTAACTTCTGAGAAAGGCCGGTGTCACCAGTCCGATTTTACTCAGGAAGTAAATGACGATGGGAAGCTCAAAGAGAATTCCGCTGGCAAGGATGATAGACATGACCAGGGAATTGTATGAAGCGAGTGTGGGAATGTTCTTGACTATTTCGCTGACATGGTAATTATACAAAAAATTGATGGAGAAGGGGGTAATTAAAAAATATCCGAAAACGACACCCAGCAGGAAAAGAAATGTTGTATAGAAAACGGCACCACGGGCCGATTTCAGTTCATGCTGGTAGAGAGCTGGCATGATAAAACGCCAGAATTCATAGAAAATGTAAGGAAAACTGAAAACCAGGCCGGCAACGAGGCTGATCTTGATGTGGGCCAGGAACTGACCGGCGACTGCGGTGTTCTGAAGCTGAAGGGGTGTCACGTTGAGGCACAGACCGGGAAGGTTCAGGATATCGGATAACCGGCAAAGAACCCGGTTTGTAAAAAAGTCATTCTTGCTCGGTCCAAGAAGGATCACGTCAAAAATAATCCTCTTTAAAATAAAGGCAAGGATGGACAGAATAACGATGGCCAGGACCGACCGTATTATATGCCACCTTAATTCCTCCAGGTGCTCCAGAAATGTCATTTCTCCCCGCTGTTCCTCGTTCATATGTATATTTATACCCTTTTGAGAATGTTAAAAATTGCAAATTGCCTTTTATTGCGTAGCGAATTAAGAAAAAATTTATTAATTTTAATTAGCTAAAGTATGGATTATTTTATTATAGGTATTCGTCAGATTAGTTACAGCGGGTAAAATCGTTCTCATTTTCACAATCCACTTCCGGTCCGGTGGTCTGTTTTTAAGTTCCGCACATGGGTACATATTGGATAATTGAGGTAAATACAGGATGCAATGAAGGTGATCAGCGGGGATTCATTGGTTGAGGTGTTAAAAAAGTATTTCGGCTTTACAAGTTTCAAAGGCAATCAGGAGGCAATTATCCGCAATGTCCTGGCAGGAAAGGATACTTTTGTGCTTATGCCAACAGGAGGGGGTAAGTCACTTTGTTACCAGATGCCTTCCCTGCTGCTTGAGGGTACTTCAATCATCATTTCCCCGCTCATAGCCCTGATGAAAAACCAGGTGGATGCCATGCGCACCTTCAGCGAAGCGGAAAACGTGGCGCATTTCCTTAACTCTTCCCTTAACAAAGCCGCCATTGCAAAAGTTAAGCATGATATTCTTGAAGGCAAGACCAAGATGTTGTACGTTGCGCCGGAATCCCTTACCAAGGAAGAAAACATTCAGTTCCTTAAGAAGATAAAGATATCTTTTTACGCAATTGATGAGGCTCACTGTATTTCGGAGTGGGGGCATGATTTCAGGCCTGAATACCGGCGCATCCGTCCCATCATCAATGAAATAGGGGTGGCCCCGCTTATTGCCTTGACGGCAACTGCAACCCCGAAGGTACAGCATGATATCCAGAAGAACCTCGGTATGCTGGACGCCAAGGTTTTCAAGTCATCATTCCGCCGACATAACCTGTATTATGAGGTAAGGCCCAAAAAGAATGTGACCAAGGAGATCATTAAATACATAAAAAACAATCCCGGCAAATCGGGGATCATTTATTGTCTCAGCCGGAAAAAAGTCGAGGAGCTGGCTGAGACCCTCCAGGTCAATAACATTAAGGCGCTTCCGTATCATGCGGGACTTGATTCGGCAACGCGCACTCAGAATCAGGACAGGTTTCTGATGGAAGAAGTGGATGTGATCGTGGCAACCATCGCTTTCGGTATGGGAATTGACAAGCCGGATGTGCGTTTTGTCATTCACTATGACATTCCCAAGAGCCTTGAAGGATACTACCAGGAGACCGGCAGGGCAGGACGTGACGGCGGGGAGGGAAACTGCATAACGTTTTACAGCTATAAAGACATACAGAAGCTTGAGAAATTTATGCAGGGCAAGCCCATTGCCGAACAGGAAATCGGAAAGCAGCTGCTGCTGGAAACGACCTCCTATGCCGAATCTTCCATATGCCGTCCGAAGCAGTTGCTGAACTACTTTGGTGAGATCATGGAGGAAGATTGTGAAAACTGCGACAATTGCCTGCATCCCAAAACTCGTTTTGAAGGGAAGGAAGATATCCTGCTCGTGCTCAAAGCTATAAGGGAAGTGAAGGAGAAATTCAAAGCTGACCATATTGCCAGCATACTGGCAGGAGTGAAGACTAGCGCGGTCAAATCCTATGGTCATCATCTGACAGAGTCCTTCGGCGCAGGGAAAGGCAAGGATGTCAATTACTGGAACATGGTTATCCGGCAGGCTTTAATTGCGCAGCTGATACAAAAGGACATTGAAAACTACGGACTGCTGAAGCTGGACGCAAAGGGACTGGCATACCTGGATGAGCCGGTGTCGATCATGCTTTCCGAAAACCATGATTATTCCGACACGGATGAAGATGATGAAGGCATCACCAGTCCCGAAAGATCCGGGACAACCGACGATGAGCTGTTCACCATTCTGAAGAATTTGAGACGCAAGATCTCAAAGCAGCTAAACCTGCCTCCGTTTATCATATTTCAGGATCCGTCGCTGGAAGATATGGCAATCCAGTACCCTGTCACACTCGAAGAGCTTCAGAACATTACGGGTGTCGGTGCCGGAAAGGCCAGGAAATACGGTGCCGAATTCATTAAGATCATCAAGACTTATGTGGAGGAAAAGGAAATCGTGCGACCCCAGGATATGGTTGTCAAATCCGTTGTCAACAAATCCAACCTGAAAGTTTTCATAATCCAAAGCATCGACCGTAAGCTGGATTTCGAAGACATAGCTTCCGCAAAAAAGCTGGAAATGAATGAACTTCTGGATGAGGTCGAAGCCATTGTTAATTCCGGTACCAAGCTGAACATTGACTATTATATTGACAATGTGATGGAGAAGGACCGTCAGCAGGATATATTTGAATATTTCAGGGATGAAGCTGAAACCGAGTCGCTGGAGGCGGCGCTGAAGGAACTGGGCGAGGACAATTACACGGAAGAGGAGATCCGGCTGATGCGCATCAAGTTTTTCTCAGAGCTGGGTAACTGATCATCCTGCCTTTCCACCTTATTGCAGACAGCGGTCCCGCCAGGGCCGTGAACAGGTAATAAAACGGATACAGCAGCTCAAAGAAAAGGAAAGGCAGTAAAAGTGGCCGTTTACCTGAATAGGCCATGAAATCCTTAACAAAACTGTAGTCAACCAGGGTTTTCACAGCCAGAAAAATAGGGAAGAACCAGTATGCAGGGGCAGTGAGGCTGATGACCCCTGAGAGGACAAGAAACAGGCTGGCGAGACCGGCAATGATAGCTGTCAGCCATAAGTCGCCGTCGCTGTAAAACCTGCTTTTGGAGGCCCACCTGAACCGTTGCCGGATAAAGGGGAATATGCCTGTCACTCCCGTTGTCGTAACTATGGCCTCGCGGGATTTAAGCAGGAGGATGCGCCGGAGGGGATTTTTTTTAACCTTCAGCATGAAGAGGGTGTCATCTCCGGATGCCGTTGCCTGCCTCAGCGGATCCGGTATGCTGTCAACAAGCGATTTTCTGTATGACAGGTTGGCGCCGCTGCAGAAAATGGCTTTGTTCATAATGGCTGCCGCGGCTCCCGAAGCGACAAGGCTTGCCATTTCAACTTCCTCCCACTGGCCGAAAATGCCTTTATGAACAGGTGCCACCTGTACGAGTCCCACCACCAGATCCGGGCGATGCCGCTCATAAAATGCCGCAATTGTCGAAAGCCATTCCCCCGGAACCTCGCAGTCTGCATCGGTTGTCACAATTATTTCATGCACGGCGGTCTGAATGCCTTTGTAAAGCACCGCTTTCTTACCGGCTGCTGTCGGACTGGCAACGTTTAACCTGAAGTGACCGTTGGTTTGGCAATACCTTTCCACCACGGCAGCTGATCCGTCGGTTGAATGGTCATCGCAAAAGATGACCTCAAAATATTCCTTCGGATATGTCTGGTTTTCAAGCGACCGGCAGATGCGAGGCAGGTTTGATGACTCATCCCTGAAAGCAATTACCACGCTGATGCCGGCAACTGCAGAAGCGCCTTCAGCGTTGAATGACGGATAATGTCGCCACCGGTATCTGAAAGTGACAATCATTGTCAGATAGGCAAGCAGTGAAAGGGATGCGAGGATCAGAACCACAGACATGAATGTGTCAGCTTATCCTGTCAGGCATTGGCTGATGACAGCCATTTGTCGATTTTTGCATACAGCTCCGAAATATTAACCGGTTTTGTGATGAAATCATCGCAACCTGCCTCAATGCAGCGTTGCCTTTCCTCAGTGAGGGCATTTGCGGTCTGGGCAATGACCGGCAGTTTGGGACTGAATTTCTTGATTTCAACCGTTGCCGTAAGTCCATTCATGCCTGGCATCTGAATGTCCATCAGCACGAGGTCTATGTTAGGATTGCTCCGGCAGATATCCACAGCCTCCTGCCCGTCGGCGGCATGTATCACATCTGCCTTTGCCTGTTTCATGAAACCTTCGAGCACTTTGTAGCTGAATTTGTCATCTTCAGCCACCAGGAATAGCTTTCCTTTCCATGAATAATTCGGACGGACAGACTTCGGCTCAGCCCGGTAATCCGTTCGTTTGCTGGCCGGAACATATGGCAGGGTGAAATAGAAAGTCGATCCCTTTCCCAGGGTTGATTCCGCCCAGAGTTTACCGCCAAGAAGCTCAACGAGACCTTTTGAAATGGCAAGACCCAGCCCGGAGCCTCCATATTTCCTGGAAGGTGAGGAATCTGCCTGGATGAAACGCTGGAAAATGACCTCAAGCTTTTCATGGGGGATGCCGATGCCGGTATCCTTTATATAAAACCGCAGCATGTTATTCATGTCGAGCCCGTAACCGAATTCAACGTAACCATCATGGGTGAACTTCATTGCATTGCCAACCAGGTTTGTCAGTATCTGCCTGAGTTTCAAAGGGTCTGTTCTGATAAATGATTTTTCATCCGGGAACGCATTCCTGACCTTCAGTTTAACCCTGGATCCGCGCTTTTTAAGGCGGTTTGCCAGGAATGTCGACTGCACCTGAACGAGCATGTTGTTCAGGGAGAATTCATCCTGAACGATATTCACCTGTCCCGATTCGATCTTGGCGAAATCAATTATATCGTCGATCAGCCTGACAAGCATCTTGCCGTTGCTGTTGATGATGTCAAGGTATTTCTTGCGGTTGGCATTGCTGAGGTTGTTATCGTTCAGCATTTCGGCAAAGCCAAGGATACCGTTCATGGGGGTTCTGATCTCATGTGACATGTTGGCCAGGAAGGCGGTCTTCAGCTTGTCGGATTCTTCAGCTCTTTCCTTGGCCTTCACAAGTTCCTGTTCAAGCTGGCTGCGGTGTAGCGCAATGATTACCTGATGGGCAAAAGTTTCAATGATATGCTTGAACCGGATGATGTTCTTGTTCAGGGTGAGGATTGTGATCATTCCAAGAAACTTGGATTCCCTGGCAAGGGTAATGTTGTATATTTTGTGGACATGAAGAAGGTCCCTGATCATGGCGATCTTTTCGGGGGGCAGGTTAGCGATTCCGTCCGCCAGCAGTTCACCCGGATGGGTGATGACCATCCCCGCCTGTTCAAAATGAATCTCCTGGATGACCGGGAATGACATTCCGTGCAGTTTGCTTCCCAGTATTTCCTCTATCCGGCTTTCAAGGTTATACAGACCTGCCAGGCTTTCCAGCTTTAAAAGATTGTCCTCTTCATCGTATGAAAGGAAGATGACAACAGCATCCTCGAGGAAAGTTGTGAGCTTTTCAGGAATGTACCGGTAGATCTGGCTTTTTGAGGAGAGTGACAGAAGCTCAAGTGCAGAGTTGCTCAAAAAGATCAGGTTATCATGATAAACCCTTTCTTTCAGTTCGGCCAGTTTGCGGTCCGTTATATTTCTTGAATTGACGATGATGCCGCGGATGGCAGGATTGTCAAGCTGGTTGGAGAAGATACTTTCAACGTAAACCCATCTTCTGTTCCTGTGCAGGCTCCTGTACTCTTTCTTGAATTGCCTGCCCGGGCTGGTGAGCACCATCTCGAAAAACAACCTGAAAGACTCCAGGTCATCGGGGTGGATCGTATCAAAGATAGACCTGTTCAGCAGCTCATCCAGTTCAAAATCCGAGATTTTATTTCTGGCGGAGCTTTCAAAGTTGATTCTGCCCTTCCGGTCAATTATCGAAATGGCATCGGAGGAATTCTGGAGCAGGGCTCTGTATCCTTCTTCCTTCTCTCTGAGGGTTCTGACCATCCGGGCATGTTCGGTGACAGTCCGCGCGATGCCTGAAACACCTATTACATGGTTTGTAAAGTCAATTGCAGGTACCTTGTAGGTTTCGAACCAGGTGATTTCTCCTGTCGGTTTTTCATACGGTTCAAAAAGCTGCATTTTTTTACCGGCCATCACTTTCCTGTCACTCCGTTTGAATTCCTTTGCCCGTTCCGGAGTGCACAGGTCAACATCTGTCTTACCGATGATATCTGCGGGTTCCTTTCCGTAAAAAACAGCAAAAGAGCGGTTTACAAACAGATATCTGCCGTGTTTGTCCTTGTGCCAGATCATGCAGGGTATCCGGTCCAGCAGGAAATCCTGTGAGTTTTTTATCCTTGTTGCCTCATCGACAAGGCAAAGAAAACCGGCAATATTACGTCCCCTTCTTCTGATGGGGGCCAGGTGAATCCTGACGTGAAGGCGACTGCCATTCTTCCTGAAAAGGTCCGTTTCCGCTGGTGTCACGACATCCTGCCTGCGGATGTTGCTCATGATCAGCCCCCATTGAACGGGGTCAATGAGGGGTATTGAAGATGACTTATCGGCGATTGAAACAATTTCATGAGGGCTGGCATAATCGA
>JAXDCR010000310.1:0-3748 GCA_034677845.1 Bacteroidales bacterium
CCCTTATTCTCCGGCCCGGCAGGGGGGGGTGGGTAGCCGATCCATGATAGAGCAGGCATTCAGCAGACACATGACCCGTCATACAGGGGGACTGAAAACAATCTTCCGTTCGCTGAAGTACAGGAATTACAGGTTGTTTTTCGGGGGACAAAGCATCTCACTTATAGGGACGTGGATACAACGGATCACTGTACCCTGGCTGGTATATCAGATGACAGGTTCTGAGTTTTTGTTGGGACTTGTGGGCTTTGCGGGACAGATACCGACATTTATCCTGTCTCCTTTTGCAGGGGTGCTTACAGACAGGTGGAACCGCTACCACATGTTGATAGTAACCCAGGTTGCGGCCATGATCCAGGCTTTGTTGCTTGCTTTGCTGTATCTGAGCGGATCCATAGCCATCTGGCATATTGTTGTACTGAGCATTATTCAGGGCTGTATAAACGCCTTCGATGTTCCGGCGCGTCATTCATTTGTCATTGAGATGATCGATAAAAAGGAGGACCTGGGTAACGCCATTGCCCTGAATTCCTCCATGTTCAATGGTGCCAGGCTGATCGGTCCCTCCATTGCGGGCATACTGATAGCTGTTGCGGGTGAGGGAAATGTTTTTTGCTGAACGGGGTGAGCTACCTGTTCGTCATCGCGTCGCTGCTGATGATGAGTGTTGTTCCCAGGAAACCTGACAACCAGGATGCGAGGATTTTTGAAAAACTGAAGGAAGGATTTGCCTATACCTTCCGTTTCACACCCATTAAAAACCTTATTTTACTGCTTGCTGTGGTGAACCTGGTCGGCATGTCCTATTCGGTGCTGATGCCCGTCTTTGCCAAAAGCATATTGAACGGGGGTTCGGACACCTATGGCTTCCTGATGGGGGCATCGGGACTGGGAGCTTTGGCAAGTGCTTTTTATCTTGCCTCAAGGAGCAGTGTCGCAGGTCTTGATAAATATGTCCCTTTGGCTGCGGGTGTATTCGGACTGAGCCTCGTTGCCATTGCCCTGACACCATACTTCATACCATCCATGGTGCTGATGATTATGGCCGGCTTTGGGATGATGCTGATGATAGCCGCCAGCAACACAATTCTGCAGACAATTGTGGATGACGATAAGCGAGGGCGTGTGATGAGCTTTTACACGATGGCGATTATGGGCACAGCGCCTTTCGGGAGCCTGCTGGCAGGCTCCCTGGCGGACGGCCTGGGTACCAGGTCAACCCTGATCCTGGCCGGTGTCATATGTGTTCTGGGCACGTTCCTCTTTTTGCGCAGGTTTCCGGCAATGAAGAAAGAAATTTACAGGTTATATGCAAGGTTGGGGATCATAACCGGAAAACCTGCAGAGATCAAGCCTGTTCCGGGTTTCCCGGTTCCGCCGGAGGCTTAGGCAATTTACCGCTTTGAAGTTGTTCTTGCCGGACCATGCAACCTGATGTCGGTAAACTCTTGCTGCAACGGCTAAAACTTGGCATGTGCCTTCAGACTTATGCTTACTTAAGGAAATGAATGACCGGATTATTTTTCAATATCCGGTTCGAAAAATACCCATCTTATATCAGGATTTTCATTTTTCAGGGCAGCCTCGCAGGCATTGATGTCCCTTATCATCCGGTCTGCAGAGGCAGGTGTTTTCATTTTTGCCTTGATGGCAACCATGATCTGGGGACCGAGCTGAAGGGTGATCAGGTTAAGGATTTTTTCTATTTCCGGTCTGGATTCAAGCAGTGTTTTTATCCGGGTGCGGACCGCGTCATCGGTGCTTTGTCCGATCAGCAGGCTTTTGACCTTTATGGCCAGAAAGAATGAAACAACGATCAGAAGAACACCGATGCCGATGCTTCCGATCGCGTCAAAGACTGTATTTCCAGTCACTGCAGCAAGGATCACCGATATAAGTGCAAAGGTCAGGCCCGTCAGAGCTGCGATATCCTCACCCAGCACAACCACAAGCTCACTCTGACGGGTGTTCCTGACCCAGGTCCACAGACCCGTCTGATTCCTTGTTTTTCTAATCTGTGTCAGGCATCCGTAAAGGGATGTGGCTTCAAAGACCATGCTCACGGCAAGGACAACGATTGCCACAAGGGGATTTGTAAGACCCTCGTGCAGGTTTATCTTGTGCATTCCCTCGTATATTGAGAAACAGCCGCCCATGGTGAACAGGATCAGGGCAACGATGAACGACCAGAAGTAAATCTCCTTGCCGAATCCGAGCGGATGTTCAACATTGGGTTTCCTGCCCGATGCCTTTAGCCCCCAGAACAACAGGCCCTGGTTGCCGCAGTCGGCGTATGAGTGGATGGATTCCGCCAGCATGGCACCGGATCCTGTTATTACGGCAGCTGCCGTTTTTGTCACGGCAATGCCAAGGTTTGCCAGCAGGGCAAAAAGTATTGATTTTACAGAAGCATCCTGGTGAGACATTCTTAAATATTTAGGTAGGTTGGCATTTTCCTGGGTTCCCGAATCTTTTCCTTGCATAATAATGCAGCAGGCTTACCGTTTCATCGATGCCAAGTACCGAGGAATTGACGCACAGATGGTAAGATGCGGCGGCTCCCCATGTTTTGCCGCTGAAATAACCGTAATAACCTGCCCGTTGCCTGTCAGTCCTCTCGATGAAGCTGAGCGCTTTGTCCTCAGGAAGCTTTTGCAATGCTGCGATGCGCCGGATCCTGTCTTCCAGGTCGGCACTGATGAACAGGTTCAGGCAACGGGGGTGGTCTCTAAGGACGTAGTCCGCGCAGCGGCCTACAAAAAGGCATGCTTTCTTTGCTGCCAGGGAGCGGATCACGTCACTCTGGATCTTAAACAATGTTTCATTGCTGAGAGTGTAGGCTGAATAAGCCTCATCCACCCATGGCACGCGCACGCCCAACATACCGCCGGAAAACGTGAAGCGCTTTTTCTCATCGGCCTGCTCGAAATACGCCTCTCCCAGTCCGCTTTCTCTTGAAGCGATCCTGATCAGTTCCTTGTCGTAGAAATCCATCCCCAGCAGGGAAGCAAGCTTTTCCCCGATTTCCCTGCCGCCGCTTCCTACCTGCCGCCCGATGGTTATGACAGGATACGTGTTCATCCTTTGGGTTGCTGATTATGTAAATTTAATGCTTAATGACAGATTTACGGTACTGCACGGTCGGTAAATATAAAGCCAGCATAACCGAAAAAAGTCATCAACTGGCATGATATACCAGACACCTTAATTAACCCAAATGTTATTCCCTGTTCTGGCATTGTCCTGTTCCGGATGATTTGAATCCAGTGCAGAAAGGTCAGTGGGAAAGCTGAATCCCGCTGATAGGAATAGCAGATATTTTAACTGTCTTTTTAAAAGATGGGTCATTTGATAAAAAATTATAGCAGGTTACCTTGAGACAAAAACAAAGTCAAATTAATTTCATTCTTATAACCACTAAACACTTTATGTACTAATTTAGGTATCGCATTTATAACCGGAGATAATACCAGGCAATTAAAATAATTGACAGGGGTCTAATCATAAAATTATCACATGAACCACCCATGTTAAATGCCTGACACAACTAAGCGAAGCGATCTCACGAGCGAAGCGAGTAACCAATAATGTTTATTTGGGTGCTGCATACGTTATTGAACTAGCTTATAATTAATAATTTAATGATAAAATAAACGTATGAACCCTCCATGTTTTGAAAACACAAACAAGCATGAAAATAATTTTTAAACATGGAGGTTCCATGTGACCTTAAAAATTTAAATTATTT
>JAXDCR010000311.1:0-13679 GCA_034677845.1 Bacteroidales bacterium
TGTTCAGTCGCCCAGGGACTATTTTCATGGCCATTGTGAAAATAGCCCCGGTCAGGACGGAAGGTACGGCCACCAGCACAGAAATTCCGATGACATCCTGAGAAAAGAGGAAAAATGCCTGTTTCTCTGCCAGGTGCTTCTGAATGTAATACCCCGATTTAAAACTGTAAATGAACGAAAGCAACGCACTGACAGATAAAAGGATTTCAAGCAAAGCCAGCCAGAGGAAACGGGTTCGTGTATAGTCTGCAATCCACCTGAACAGGAAACTGCCAAAAGCAATGCCGGCAAGGAAAGTCATGATGAGTTTCGCGGGCATCCAGCCGGCATGTGGCAGGGTGATAAGCAATGCTCTGGTCCACAGTACAATAAATCCCATCGTTACAAATCCCTGCAGCTGGAAATTTAGCGGAAGGGTATGGATGAGTTTTGTCACCGTTTCAAGCACAACCTTATTCTTCATCAGCCGGGGTCGGTGCCTGCGGACACCATATCTGACGAGCCGGGCAAGACGGCCGGCAGGACTGTGAGTTACCGGCAAATTCACAAGCAGGGCAGGCACCAGGTTTGCGATCCACATCCAGAAGGCTGTTTGGAGCATGTCTGAGGTTGACAGTGCCCAGTAAGGCATCATGTCAAATAATAGACATCCAACAGCCATTCCGGCAGCCATGGATGCAAGCATGCCGCCTGCCCGCCGCCCTGCCTGACTCATGTGCCTGACAAGGTATCTGCCATACACCGGGATCATACCTCCTGCAAGGGTACAGGGAACAATAAAAAACAGAAAGGTAAAAATGACACGGAAGGCCTGCGCTCCGAAGAGTCCCGCCGGCAGGGCCTGTGTCAGTATCATAATTGTCCTGTTCACCAGTCGGAGAAGGAAGGGGCTGGCAACAGTGTATCCGGCGAACAGCAGGTGAAAATAAATCCAGTACCGCTCCGGGTGAGATTTCCTGTCGGCAGCTTTGCCGAAGTATGATGCACCCGATGCCATGCAGATCAGAATGACTGCCAGCAACATGCTCAAGGAAAAAACCTGATCCCCTGTCATGTAAACAGTCTGTCTGATCCATACTGTCAGACAAACAGCGGCAGCCACTGCGGCGATGAAAATATGGACATGTATCAGCGGCAGAAAGAGACGGGAAAAGATCTTCATATATACCAAGCGACGTTCCAAAGCTATAAAAATTGATTGAATCATCAGGAGCCTCTTTCTATTTTAATTCATCACGTGACCCGATCTGCGTACCGGAAGCTCAGACCTCCTGCAGGGCAGTTGCCAATGCATTATGGGCGAAAAAGTTATGTTGAAACCCCGGTGAGGCTATCCCTGAAAACAGCATTATTCACACAAAAAACTTTGAGTATTATGCATTAATGTCTATTTTCGTAATTTGTTTTGAAAAAAGGTTTTTATACCAATGTAACTGTAAATGAAAGACTTGAATGGCGCTGTTCCTGGGGAACAAGTCGGTCCTGAGCACCATCTGACCGATATTACAGAGCATGATCCATTGTCTGCGAATGATGCGGATTCACTGACAGACAAAGAAGGGAAAGATACTACCCTGGCTCCGGAAGCAGAATCCGGAGGGGAGCCTGAAACTTCAGACGTTGAGAAACCCGCAGACGGCCAATGGCAGGATACCTTGACCGGAAACACATCTATTTTGCATAACGAACAAGGGGAGGAAACGGGGGAACCGGAGATTTCTCCGGTGGCCGGTGCAGATCAGCAGGAAGGGCAGGGAAAGAAGGCGGAAATAATAAACTATGCAGCGCTCCGGAAGGAAGACCTGGTCGGGTTGCTGCGAGATATGATCGGCAACAGGCCTGTTGAAAGCATCCTGGATGACGTTGAGAGCATCAAGATCAATTTTTATAAAAAACATAAGGCCGAAATTGATCAGAAACGAAAAGCTTTCCTGTCCAAAGGGGGAGAGCTTGAGGAATTCACTGTCGATGCGGATCCGATGGAACAGCAGATGAAAGAACTGCTTCATAAATTCAGGGATCTGAAGGCTGAATACAATAAAGCTCTTGAATATCAGAAGGTAAAGAACCTGGAAGAAAAGTATAAAATTATTGAGGAGATCAAAGAGCTTGTCAACAAGAAGGAATCAATAAATAAAACCTTTCAGGAATTCAGGGAGCTTCAGAAAAGATGGCGTTATGTAGGGCCTGTCCCTCAGCAGAATGTAAAGGATATGTGGGAAAACTATCACCACCACGTTGAAGCCTTTTACGATTTCATACGAATCAATCAGGAGCTGAGAGACCTGGATTTTAAAAAGAACCTGGAGATCAAGCTGAATCTTTGTGAAAAGGCTGAGGAACTTTTACTGGATCCCGACGTGGTCGGCGCATTTAAGAAACTGCAGTCCCTTCATGACCAGTGGCGGGAAGTGGGACCTGTTCCGGCTGACATGAGGGTCGAAATATGGGACCGGTTCAGGGAAGCGACTTCCAAGATCAACAAGAAACACCAGGACCACTTCATTGAGCTTAAAAATGAACAGAAGAACAACCTCATGGCTAAGATGGCGCTGTGCGAAAAAGCTGAAGAGCTGTGCAACCAGGAGATCAGTAGCCATAAGGACTGGGTAAGGCTGTCCAATGAACTTGTCGAACTTCAAAAGGTGTGGAAAACAATTGGATTTGCCCCAAAAAAGGACAACATCAAAATATACAAGCGGTTCAGGGATGCCTGTGATGCTTTCTTTAACAAAAAGAGGACATTTTACGGCGAACTGAAGGAAGATCAGAACAACAACCTTCAGCTTAAAACTGAACTCTGCATCCAGGCAGAAGCCCTGAGCGAAAGCACGGAATGGAAAAAAACGGTGGATGAGCTGATAGCCCTTCAGAAAAGGTGGAAGGAAATCGGTCCCGTTCCCCATAAATACTCAGATAAGATCTGGAAACGTTTCCGCACAGCATGCGATAATTTTTTCCAGCGGAAATCATCCTATTATTCTGAAATTGATCATTCATTTGAAAGTAATCTGCAAAAGAAGCTTCAGCTTATTGAACAGATCGAGAATTTCCGGATCGATGATCAGGCTGATGACTGCCTTAAAAAACTAAAGGATTTTCAGCGGCAGTGGGCTGAGATCGGATTTGTTCCGCTGAAGAATAAGGATGAGATACACGACCGGTACCGGGAAGCCATAAACAAGAAGTTTGACCAGCTCAAGATTGACGAAAACCAGCGGAGTATCCTAAAATTCAGGAACAGGATTGAAAGCTATCTTGAGAAGTCAAACGGCATGCAGCGCCTCCGCATGGAACGTGAAAAATATATAACCAGGCTCAAACAGCTTGAAAACGATATAGTCCTCTGGGAAAACAACATCGGCTTCTTTGCCAGGTCCAGCAATGCCGACAGCATGATCCGGGATGTGGAATCCAAAATCGCCAGTACAAAGAGGAACATCGCACTGCTCAACAAAAAGATAGCAATCATCGATGAACTTGAGGACTGATCGCTTTGTTACCTTAGACATCTGAAAAATTGGTGCCTACTAAGTATATTTTTGTAACCGGCGGTGTTACCTCTTCCCTGGGAAAAGGTATCATATCCGCATCACTTGCCAAATTGCTGCAGGCCAGGGGATACCTTGTGACAATCCAGAAACTGGATCCTTATATTAATATTGATCCCGGTACGCTGAATCCATACGAGCACGGGGAGTGTTATGTAACTGAAGACGGAGCGGAAACAGACCTTGACCTTGGCCATTATGAGCGTTTCCTGGGCATTCGGACCTCCCAGGCCAACAACATCACCACAGGAAGGATTTACCAGTCGGTAATCACAAAGGAAAGAAGAGGAGACTATCTGGGCAAGACGGTACAGGTAATCCCCCATATTACGGATGAAATCAAAAGGAGAATCAAGCTGCTGGGTACCCGGAACAAGTATGATTTTGTCATTACGGAAATCGGTGGAACGGTGGGTGATATTGAATCGCTGCCCTACATTGAGGCTGTCCGTCAGTTGAAATGGGAAATGGGTGAACAGAACGTGCTCAATATCCACCTTACCCTGGTGCCATACCTTCACTCATCTGGTGAACTGAAGACCAAACCCACCCAGCATTCGGTCAAGATGTTGCTTGAAAACGGGGTTCAGCCGAACATCCTGGTGCTCAGAACTGAGCATGAGCTGAACGATGAACTGCGGCGCAAGGTGGCACTGTTCTGCAACGTCGATGCAGATTCTGTCATCCAATCCATTGATGTGAAAACAATCTATGAAGTGCCGATTCTGATGCAGGATGAAAAGCTGGATGTGACGGTGCTGAAAAAACTGGGCATGGACTACTCAGGAGTTCCTGAACTGGAGCCATGGAAGCAGTTCCTCAGAAAGCTGCAAAACCCGGGGAAAACAGTAATGATCACGCTCGTCGGCAAGTATGTGGAACTGCCTGATTCCTATATTTCGATCAATGAATCCTTCAAACATGCCGGAGCAGCCAATGACTGCCGGGTCAACGTTAAGTTTGTTCACTCTGAAGATGTAAACGAAGAAAACTGCGGGCGGCTGCTTGAGGGGGCACATGGAATCCTGGTGGCGCCCGGATTCGGTGACAGGGGCATTGAAGGCAAGATCCTTGCGGCAAGGCACGCAAGGGTCAATAATATTCCTTTCTTTGGCATATGTCTGGGACTTCAGTGTGCCGTTGTCGAGTTTGCCAGGAACGTGCTGAAAATGGACAGGGCCAATTCAACGGAAATGTCAATGAAGACGGCATACCCGGTCATTGATTTGATGGAGGAGCAGAAGGGAATTACGGAGAAAGGCGGAACCATGAGGCTGGGCTCCTATCCCTGTGTCCTCAAAGAGGGAACCAGGGCCCAAAAGGCATACGGTTGCGGCGAAGTCAGGGAACGGCACCGTCATCGCTATGAGTTCAATAATAAATATTTGCCGGAATTTGAACGGGCTGGCATGATTGCCGCCGGTATCAATCCCGACACCTCACTCGTCGAAATTATGGAATTAAAAGACCACCAATGGTTCATCGGGGTGCAGTTCCATCCTGAATACAATAGCACGGTCCTCAGTCCCCACCCCCTGTTCATCAGTTTTATACAGGCTGCCATCAGACAGGCGGCATCGGGTTGAAAAATAATGTTCCTTCGCACATGGATAAAAACTCAGTAATCGGAATTGTATTGATAGCGGCCATCCTTGTCCTTTGGGGGATCCTTCAGACTCCTTCCAGGGAAGAGCTGGCCAGAAGACAGGACATGTCAGACTCCCTTTCCCGGGCAGGTGACCAACAGTTGGCCGGCGGAATGATGACCGACAGCCTGTCTGCGACGGCTTCATTAGTGCCGGCGGAAAGAGGGGACACGGCAACCTCTGACCTTAAGGATGCCTATGGTGATTTTGCTGTTGCCGCGTCGGGAGAACAGATGTTTCATACTCTGGAGAACGATCTTGTCCGGATAACCATTTCTACCAAAGGCGGGAGGCCTTATTCAGCCGAGCTGAAACAATACTCGACATTTGACGGGAAACCTGTCGTACTGTTTTCGGGAGACTCCACGCAGTTCGGACTGCGCTTCTATCATAAAAACAAAGCCATTGAAACCAACGAACTGTACTTTGCTGCGGTGAATCCTTCGCCATCCGTGACCGTCAGCGAAAAAAGAGACAGCCTGGTCATGCGTCTTGCCCTGAACAGTGAAAGTTATCTGGATTATATTTATGCCCTTGATCCGGAAAGTTATATGGTTGATTTTACCATGGCGCTGAAGGGGATGGACAAGGTCATTGATGCATCCGTGACTAATCTTGACTTGGAATGGGAAAGCTACATTCCCGCCCAGGAGCAGGTCAGGAAAAATGAGAATCAATACACGACAATTTATTACAGGCATTATCAGGAGGAGGTGAGTTTCTTTAATGCCAGGTCCAACAGGGAGATCCAGCAGGAAAACATTTCCACCGGTGTGGAATGGGTTGCCTTCAAAAATCAGTTCTTTTCCTCGGTACTCATTGCCGAGAATTCCTTTTCAAACGCCCTGCTGCAATCAACCGCCATGCCGGAGGGCGATTTGTATCTTAAGAATTTCAGGGCAGAACTCGGTTTACCCTTCGGGCACTCGGCCAGTGAGAGCCTCCGGATGCACCTTTTCTTTGGGCCCAATAAGTTCAGCCTTCTTAAGAAATACGGGGATTTCAGGCTTGAGGATATCGTTTCGGTGGGTAAGGGAATCATCCGCTGGATTAACCAGTTTGTCATCATACCCATTTTTGACTGGCTGAGCAGGTTCATAGGCAACTATGGCATCATCATCCTGTTGCTGACCATTATCATAAAGGTAGTCCTCCTGCCTCTGACCTATCGCTCCTATCTGTCGCAGGCAAAAATGAAGGTGCTGAAGCCCCAGGTCGACGAACTGAACAAGAAATATCCTCAGGGTAAGGAAATGGAAAAGCAGCAGGCCACCATGGCGCTTTACAAAAAAGCCGGGGTAAGTCCCATGGGCGGTTGCTTTCCCATGTTGCTCCAGTTCCCTATCCTTTTTGCCATGTTCAGGTTCTTTCCCACCTCCATTGAACTAAGGCAGCAGGGATTCCTCTGGGCGAAGGACCTGTCAACCTATGATGCCATCGTATCCTGGAATGCCAACATTCCCATTATCAGTAATATATACGGGAACCATATTAGTCTGTTCACGCTTCTGATGACACTGTCAACGATCCTCAGCATGAAACTGAGCGACACATCGGCATCGTCGCAGCAGATGCCCGGTATGAAGGCCATGATGTACGTGATGCCCGTAATGTTCATGTTCATGCTGAACAGCTGGTCGGCGGGACTTACCTATTATTATTTCCTGACAAATGTGATCACCATAGGCCAGAATTACCTTTTTAAATCCTTTGTGAATGAGGAGGCCCTGCTTAAGAAAATGAAGGAAAGGAAGGCACAGCCTGCCAAAAAGTCAAAATTCCAGCAGCGGCTGGAAGAAATGGCCAGACAACAGGCGAGTTACAGGGCACCAAAAAAGAAATAGCCACTATCCTAAATAACTTATTACATGGAATTACTGCATAACCGGTATGTGATCGGGGGACTGGATGCCATAGAGCTCATCGAAAGGTATGAATCACCTGTTTATGTCTATGAGACTGCCAAAATGAAAAGCCAGTACGACAAAATGCTTCATGCCTTCAGGGACGTACGCGTCAAGATCAATTTTGCCTGCAAGGCACTGAATAATTTGAATGTGCTCAGGTTTTTCAGGAGCCTGGGAACGGGTCTGGATGCAGTCTCCATCGAGGAGGTTAAACTGGGGCTGATGGCAGGCTTTGAGGCCCAGGACATCATTTTCACACCCAACTGCGTGTCGCTTGAAGAAATTCTGGAGGCAGTTGCACTGGGAGTCAGGATAAACATTGACAATATTTCGATCCTGGAACAGTTCGGCAACCTGTACGGTGGCAAAGTCCCTCTTTGCATCCGCATCAATCCCCATATTATGGCCGGCGGACATGACAAGATTTCCACCGGCCATATAGATTCGAAGTTCGGTATTTCAATATACCAGATGCCCCATGTGCATCGCATCATTAAAACATTCGGGCTGAAGGTCCAGGGGTTGCACATGCACACGGGTTCCGATATACTGGATGTTGAGGTTTTTTTAAGAGGGGCAGAGATTATGTTCGATGTGGCCAGGAATTACCCGGATCTTGAATATGTCGATTTTGGAAGTGGTTTCAAGGTACCCTACAAGCCGGATGATTATTTCACCGACATCGATGCACTGGGCAAAGATCTTACAAAGAGGTTCAGAAAATTCTGCAAGGATTACGGCCGTGAGCTCACCCTTATTTTTGAGCCAGGAAAATTTCTTGTCAGCGAAGCCGGCTATTTCTTTGCGCGGGTCAATGTCATCAAGCAGACCCTGTCGACTGTTTTCGCGGGAGTGAACACGGGTCTCAACCACCTGATCAGGCCAATGTTTTACAACGCACATCATCAGATTATAAATATTTCGAATCCCAGGGGCAAATCGCGCATTTACACAGTTGTCGGTTACATATGTGAAACGGATACTTTTGGCTGGGATCGCAAACTGAACGAGGTCAGGGAAGGAGATTACCTGGCCTTCCTGAATGCCGGAGCTTACTGCTATACAATGTCTTCAAACTATAATTCCCGGCTCCGTCCTCCTGAGGTGCTTGTGCACGGGGGGAAGGATTACCTGATCCGCCAGCGCGAAAGTCTGGATGACCTGCTGAAAAACCAGCCTGTGCTGGACTTCTGATCCCGTTTCACCACTGTCAGGTTGCGCGATGACACCACTGAGGACAAGACCTGAAATCGTGTTCCTGGATGCCGATACCATTGGCAATGTTCCGGGTATGGAGGAAATTGGCAGGCTCGGACATCTTACTTCATATGGCCGGACGGCTCCGGAGGACTGCCTGACACGCATGATGCCAGCGGAGATTGTCATCACTAACAAGGTAACCATAAGCCGGCAGGTCATGGATGGATGTCCCCTGCTCCGGCTGATCTGCATCGCAGCCACAGGAATGAACAATGTAGACCTGGATGCGGCTCTGAGCAAGGGCATCATGGTTAAGAACGTGGCAGGCTATTCAACGGAGAGTGTGGTTCAGCATACATTTGCGCTGCTGCTGCATCTGATGAACAGACTTGATTACTACAGCGGCTGGGTGAGGTCAGGCAGTTACTCAAGCAGCGGACTGTTCACCCACCACGGACCTTCCTTCGCCGAACTCTCCGGTATGACAATGGGAATCATCGGCATGGGCACAATCGGGAGGCGGGTGGCCCGGGTTGCCTCAACATTCGGATGCACAGTAATCTATCATTCCACGACAGGAAAGAACCTCGACAACCCCTATCCGCATGCTGACCTGGACAGGCTCATGTCCTCCTCTGATATCATTACCATCCACTGTCCGCTGAATGAAGCCACGAAGAACCTTTTGAACATGGATCAGTTAAAACGGATGAAGAAACATGCCATACTGATCAACACAGCCAGAGGGGGGATTGTAAACGAGACAGATCTTGCCCGGGCGCTTGACAGGGGGTTGATAGGAGGGGCGGGACTGGACGTGATGGAAAAGGAGCCGCCTGATGAGGACAATCCGCTGCTGCATGTGAGGTACCGGGAAAGGCTGATCATTACCCCCCATATAGCCTGGGCCAGCCTTGAATCACGCAGAAGACTTGTGGAGGGGATTGTCCGCAACATAACTCTTTACCTTGAAAGCATTTGAAAGGACACCTGTGAAACAGATCCACGGTTATACAGGTATAAAGTATTTTAAATCAACCTAATCAACCATAAAAACTGAGACGTGAAAGAAAGGAAAGTAAAGGCGGGACTGGTGCAGATGAGTTGCGGGCCGGATACGGAGGAAAATCTGGCAAAAGCCATAACCGGAATCCGGAAGGCCGCTGCACAGGGGGCGCAGCTTATCTGCCTGCAGGAACTCTTTTCGTCGGTATATTTTTGCCGCGAGGAAAACTATGATCATTTTTCACTTGCCGTTCCGGTTCCGGGTCCGGTGACCGACCGGCTGGGAGAAGTGGCTGCCGGACTCGGTGTGGTTATTATAGCATCTCTTTTCGAGAGGCTCGCTGACGGAGTGTATTTCAACACAACAGCCGTGTTGGATGCTGACGGAAGTTACCTGGGTAAATACAGAAAGAACCATATTCCGGATGACCCCGGTTTTTACGAAAAGTTTTATTTCAGTCCCGGTGACACCGGCTATAGGGTTTTTAAAACCCGTTTCGCCAGCATCGGTATCCTGGTTTGCTGGGACCAATGGTATCCCGAAGCAGCCAGGATCACATCTCTGATGGGCGCTGACATCCTGTTCTATCCTACCGCCATAGGCTGGGCCGCTTCCCAGAGTCCGGAGATCAACAAGGAACAGGCCGAAGCCTGGAAGATCATTCAGCGCGCCCATGCCATAGCCAATGGTGTTTACGTTGTAACCGTCAACCGGACCGGGAAGGAAGGTGAGATCATATTCTGGGGAGGATCTTTCGTGGCCGGCCCATTCGGGCAGATACTTTACCAGGCGTCTCACGACAGGGAGGAAGTTCAGGTGGTAAGCCTGGATTTGTCACTGAACACCTTTTACCGCAATCACTGGCCTTTCCTGCGCGACAGGCGCACCGACACCTATGACCCTTTGCTGTCACGCTACCTTGATCAGGAAGACTAATGACAGGGGAACCTCAGACACCGGCTGAACTCGGATATCATTTTCCGGCTGAGTGGGAAAGCCATTCCGCCACCTGGCTGAGCTACCCCCATAACGAACGGTCCTGGCCTGGCAAGATCCACACCATTTTTCCCAGTTATCACAGATTCATCAGAGAGATAACCAAAGGGGAGGATGTGCATATAAATGTGAATGACAAATTCATGCAGGAAGATGTCAGGAAAGCCCTGCTGGAGTCAGGGATCGACATGTCACGTGTCTTCCTGCACATCCATCCAACCAACGATGCCTGGTGCCGTGATCATGGCCCGGCTTTCATTGTTCGTCCCGACACCGCGGAGCCGAAAGCTGTTGTCAACTGGGAGTACAACGGCTGGGGCGGGAAGTATGAAGCGGGACTTGACAACCAGATTCCGTTGAAAGTAGCATCATTGCTTGGCCTGCCAGTTTTCAATCCCGGAATCATCATGGAAGGCGGATCCATTGAATGTAACGGCAAGGGCACTCTGATCACTACTGCATCCTGCCTGTTGAATCCAAACCGGAATCCCAGCCTCAGCCAGGGTCAGATCGAACATTACCTGATGCAATACTATGGGGTGGAGCGGGTTATATGGCTGGATGAAGGAATTGAAGGGGATGATACGGATGGCCACGTGGATGACCTGTGCCGTTTTACGGACAGCGATACCATTGTTGCCAT
Source organism: Bacteroidales bacterium (assembly GCA_034677845.1). Taxonomy (GTDB): domain Bacteria; phylum Bacteroidota; class Bacteroidia; order Bacteroidales; family UBA10428; genus UBA5072. Next base: position 10,950 of record JAXDCR010000311.1, read on the forward strand.
GGTCGAGCCTGATAAAAAAGATGCCAACCACCCCATTCTTGAAGCAAATCTGAAAAAGTTAAAAAAAATGAGGCTTGCCGGCGGAAAGCAGCCCGGTATTATCGAGCTGCCAATGCCTGATCCCCTCTATTACAGGAACCAGCGGTTGCCTGTATCCTATGCAAACTTTTACATTGCCAATGCGGGAGTCATGGTGCCGACCTTCAGATGCAGGCAGGATGATACGGCTCTTGCTGTCCTTTCACAGTGTTTCCGAGACAGACCGGTGGTGGGCATTGATTCCGTGGAGATCATATGGGGACTTGGCAGCTGGCATTGCCTGAGCCAGCAGGAACCTGCAACAGGCTGAGCGCAGCGGTCACCCTATCACTCCTGATCCGATGAGTTCTTCACCTTGATACCAGGCAGCAAACTGTCCCGGCGTTATCCCGCGTTGCCGTTTATCAAATACAATATGCAGGCCTTCGGCATTCCTTGTGAGCCTGGCCTGCTGAAGGGGTTGTCTGTATCTGACACGGACAAGCATATCACGGCTCTCACCTTCACGTAATTCCTGGTCATCGCGTATCCAGTGGAGGTCACTGTTGCTCACACGCAGTCCCCACCTGTTCAGTCCCCCGTGGGCGTGGCCCATCCCCACATAAATCCTGTTGTCCTCGGTGTCGGTTGCTATGACAAAAAGAGGCTGGCTCATGCCACCTATATTAAGTCCCTTTCGCTGTCCTATGGTAAAATAGTGTGCGCCATCGTGCTCGCCGACTATCCTGCCATCATCCGGTGTGTAACGGAAGCAGGAGGTAAGCTTTTCATATCCCTCCCCGTTTTTGAGGTATATCCTGTGCAATGACCTGTATTCCTCGAACATTGGATGATCTGCCGGAATCTCGATGACAGGACCCCTTCTTGGCTTGAGCTTCTGTTTAAGGAATCCTGGCAGGTCAACCTTACCGACAAAACAGATGCCCTGTGAATCTTTTCTTCCGGCTGTGGCCAGGTTCTGTTCCCGTGCAATTTGCCTGACATCCTTTTTATAAAGGCTGCCGACCGGGAACAGGACAGGCCTGAGCTGTTGCTGTGAAAGCTGGCACAGGAAATAACTCTGGTCCTTATCCGCGTCTGTACCACAAAGAAGTCTGATGATGTCTTTCGGATCCGCGTAAACCACGTCCTTCCTGCAGTAATGCCCGGTGGCAATATAATCAGCTCCCAGTTCCAGCGCCGTACGGGTAAAAAGGTCAAATTTTATCTCCCTGTTGCACAGCACATCAGGATTGGGTGTCCTTCCCCTCTCATATTCCCTGAACATATAATCCACCACCCGTCTCCTGTATTCCTCGCTGAAGTCAACCACTTGCAGCGGTATGCCAAGTTTTTTGGCCACCAGTTCGGCAAAAATAAGGTCATCGTTCCAGGGACAGTCGCCTGCCAGGGTACCTGTTGTATCGTGCCAGTTGATCATAAACAGTCCCCTTACCTCGTAACCCTGCCTTTGGAGCAGAAATGCCGCCACGCTTGAATCAACACCTCCTGATATGCCTACGACAACCCTTTTCTTCACCTCATCATATTTTTGCAAAGATATAAAACATAGATGATGAACCGCTGGTCGCCTGTTACTTACAAAGGCAAAATGACTGTGTGCATGCTGTAGATTATATCGAATTGACTTATTATTAATTGTTTAATTAAATAAAGACTCCTGAACTCAGGTGAGGGAAATAATGAGCAGGATAATGGGCAGGGGACGGATAAATCAGGTTGTGGTATAATAATACACACCATGAATGAGTTTACTAATTTAGCATGTCTGCGGCTGATCCGGGGCATCATACGGCAACGCCATGCCCTCATAAAATCCTCGGAGCTGTTTTGCCCCGTTTGACGCAGGGAATAAATGATGTACCATATAATATTATAGACATGAAGACCATTATGAAGATCGTTTTTGGCTGTCTGGCGGCACTCCTTGTCCTTATCCTTATCATTCCGTTTGCCTTCCGGGGAAAAATCACTGACATGGCAAAGGAACAGATCAATAGGAACATCGATGCGATGGTGGGTTTTGACAGACTCAGCATTTCTCTTTTACGAAGCTTCCCTAACCTGAATGTGGGCATCAGAAACCTGTATGTGGCCGGTAAAGACGTGTTTGAAGGAGATACACTGTTTGCGGTCGAAGAGCTTGATCTGGCAGTGGATATTGTCAGCGCCATTAAAATGAAGAATGTTGAAATCAGGCGCATATCGCTGTACGAGCCACGTGTGCATGCCTGGCTGCTGGACGATGGCCGTGCAAACTGGGACATTGCGAAGGAAATGGAGGAAGCGGAGGAGGATACAACCCTTTCTGCCTTTAATCCATCCGTTGAGCTGAAGCTTTTTGAAATTGTAAACGGACGGCTCCGTTTCGATGATGACAGCAGCGGTCTGTCGGCATGGATTGATCAGCTGGTCTTTACCATGAACGGTGACCTTTCAAAGAAATTCAGTACTATTGATATTCAGGCAGATGCAAGAGGACTCAATATGGAGTCGGGTACCCTCCGCTACCTGAAAGACGCTGTTCTGCGCGCGGACATCAGCGCGGATGCCGACCTTGAACAAATGCTGTTTACCCTGAAAGACAATTCACTGCTCCTCAACGACCTGATGCTTCGCCTGGATGGCACTGTGGCAATGCCGGATACGGGGGATATTGCATTTGATTTGGAATACGGATTGGAAAAGACC
>JAXDCR010000312.1:0-2560 GCA_034677845.1 Bacteroidales bacterium
AGAGACAGCGCAAACCGTATGTGGATTGGTACTTCAGAGGGGTTTCTGTTGTTTTATCGGGGGTTTTAAGCTCATACGGAAATATGTATACTCACATCTGGCAGCGACAGCATAGTGCTGGGGGAGGTTTACGATATTGAAATAGGCCCTGGCGGAAATCTTTGGATGGGAACGGAGACGGGACTTGTTTCATATAATCCTGTATCAGGTAACTTCTACAAGTACACTCCCTATGATAAAATACTGATGAACACTGAAACCAAGAAGGTGTTTACCCTGTCTGCTGAAATCCAGAATATACTTTGGCTGGGAACTTCCGGGGGCATTTTCAGTTTTGACATGAAAAGCACCGAGTTCACTGCCCTCCGTGATTACCCCGAGATAATGGATCTGTCGGTCCGGGCAATTGAAATTGACCGGCTCAGGAATATATGGATCGGTACCGAAAAGGGATTGTATTACTATTTACGCAACACGGGTTCCATGATGTTTTTCGATCCGTCAAACGGATTCATCAACTATGCGTATACAGCTGCCCATGCAGATGCAAGGGGTAATGTTTACGTCGGCGGCGAACACGGACTGTCAATTATCAATACCGCAACCATTGAATCGAGGACATATGACAACCGGGTCGTCATTACATCCATGTCGGATTTTTCATCAGGATCGGAAAAAAACATAAGGTATTCCCCGCCTGATACGGTATATTTAAGGGGCAACCGCAACACAATCCGGATTGACTTTGCAGTGCTTGACCTGTCACGTCCACAACATAACCGATTCAGGTATTCCTTTGAGAAAGCAGGAAAATCAGAGGAATGGTATCATATAGGACTGCAGAACCATGTCATTCTTGACAACCTGACTCGCGGCATTCACATATTCAAAGTAACAGGCACAAATGCCAACATGGTATGGAATCCCAACGGAGCTACCCTGGTGCTCATCGTGAAACCGTTTTTTTTGCGATCCCAGGCAGCAATGGTCTTTTATGGCCTGGCAGCGCTCCTGCTGCTATTCGCCCTATTCAGATATCTGGCTTACAAACTCTTCAACATAAGCGAGCACAACAAGGAAAAGGAGATGATCGCCCGGCAGATCATGGAGCAGAAGGAAGAACTGGCCATCAAGAATAAAAGCATCACCGACAGTATCAATTACGCAAAAAGGATCCAGACAGCCATACTGCCGCCTTATAAACTGCTGACATCCATATTCCCTTCCTCCTTCATACTGTACATGCCCAAAGACATTGTCAGCGGCGATTTTTACTGGATAAACAAGCTGAACGAAAAGATTTTCGTGGCCGCCGTTGACTGCACGGGCCATGGTGTGCCAGGAGCCTTTATGTCTATTATCGGTTTTGAACTTTTCAGGAAAATAACCAGCATTGAAGGGCTCTCAAGGCCGTCTGATATCCTCAACAGACTTAATGAAGACTTTCATGAGATATTCAAGGATGTTGATAATGTGGTGCTCCGCGACGGAATGGACGTCGCCCTTTGCTCCATCGACAAGAACGACAAGATACTTGAATTTGCCGGTGCCCTGAATCCTCTCTATCTGATACGGGATAAAAAAATTACAGAGGTTAAGGGAGATCGTTTTTCCATTGGACTCGATGAAATCAACTTTAAGGACCAGACCTTCAAGAACCACCTGATACCCTTACAGGACGGCGATATCATCTACCTTTTCTCCGATGGTTTTGCTGATCAGTTCGGTGGACCGGACGGCAAGAAATACAAATACCGCCGCTTCAAGCACCTGTTGCTTAACCTTCACCAGCTCAGCATGGAAAAACAAAGGGAGATCCTTGAAAAAAATGTGCTTGACTGGAGGGGTGAACAGGAACAGGTTGATGATATCCTTATCGTGGGAATAAAAATCGATTTTTAAGTGCCCTGATCTTCAATTTCAAGCAGATTTTTCATTTTCTGCACCAGAAGGTCAACCTGAAAGGGCTTGCTTATGTAATCATTCATTCCTGCTGCAAGGCATGTTTCCTTATCACCCGATAAAGCATTGGCGGTTATGGCAATAATGGGAGTCTGGGTGTTGGAGGTTGCTTCCAGTTCCCTGATCTTCTTTGTGGCAAGTATCCCGTTTATGACGGGCATCTGGATATCCATCAGGATCAGGTCATATTTTGTACTCCCGAATTTATCCAGGGCATCTTTCCCGTTAAAAGCCACATCAATGTTCCTGACCTGGCCTTTAAGGCTGAGCAGAATGATCTTCTGGTTAATGGCATTATCCTCCACGAGAAGGATATTGGCATTCTTCAGGTCTACCTTCGGCCTCAACGGTATGAGCCGGGAAGCATCCTTTTCCCCTTCAGCCTTTTTATAGGTGAGGCGGCTGTCTTTCTGAAGCGTCAGCAAGAAACGAATAACAGTCATGTCATCGGCTGAAGATATTTCAAGCTCACCGCCATATGATTCAATTATTTTCCTGGCAATAAGGAATTCAATAAAATAGTCGTCAATATGATAGGAACCGCTGTGCACCGTTTCGGCACTTGGTCTGCTGTAATAATTGCCGTAATCATCTGATT
>JAXDCR010000313.1:0-3354 GCA_034677845.1 Bacteroidales bacterium
GTTCTTGATAATGTGCGCAGTCTTCATAACGTTGGTTCCGTATTCAGGACCTGTGACGCTTTTCTGGTGGAAGGCCTTTTCCTGTGCGGCATAACAGGCACCCCGCCTCACCGGGAGATTGCAAAAACCGCCCTGGGGGCAACGGAATCCGTATACTGGGAATACCACGGCCATACCTCCGATGCTCTCCGGAAACTGGCACAGGCAGGTTATGAGGCATATGCAGTGGAACAGACGGTTTCAAGCATAAAACTTGACAGTTTTCATGTGGCAAAAGACAAGAAATACGCACTCGTTTTTGGTCATGAGATAAGGGGTGTCGATCAGGAAGTGCTTGATATGTGCACCGGCAGTATTGAAATACCGCAGCTTGGCACAAAGCATTCCATCAATGTTTCCGTAAGTGCCGGCATTGTGCTGTGGGAGTTTTTCAGCACATACAGGTTTCTTTCCTCCGGTCAACCGTTCGTGCGACACGAACCTGGTCATCATCAAGGACACTGACAGGTTTTAGCCGGAACAGCCGGATCACGTAAAAATAAAAAAGGCGGTTCATGCGAACCGCCTCTGACGTATTGCGAATTAACTGTTTTACTGCAGTATCTGCGTGAAAGTGTTATCAGCAGCGTATTTCAGGAAAGATGCATCTTTCAGCGCATAGGCCTTTATGGCGCTGTCAAGGCTTACCGCACTGCGAAGATTGCTGTAAAGGGCTGATGTATTTCCAGTTTCAGCATTGATCAGAGCTTTCAGGTAATATACCCACCCATCCTTTACGTCTCCGAGCTGGTTCAGGGTTGCCAGTGCCCTGTCATTATTGCCGTTCAGGAACTGGGCAAGAGCCGCATTGAAGGAGGCCTGATTGCCGAAATAATTCACAGCCGCAGCATAATCCCCCTGTTTTATTTTAATTATCCCCAGGTTATAGCTTACTTCAGGGCCGGCGTTAATGGCAGAAGTCAACAGCTGTTCGGCATTGGATATTTCACCGTTGGCAAGGGCAACGGCACCCAGGTTGGCTTTCACGACGGCATTGTTGTTGTCAATCTTTTGGGCAGCTTCAAGAGCAGCTTTGGCATCTGCCAGTTTTCCCTGCTGCAGGTATACATTGCCCAGGTTGTTGAAAGTTCTGATGTCCTGCGGGAAAGCTTCCGAGGCAGCCTTGTAAATAGATGCCTGTTCCGTGAGATTGGTGGCAAGTGTGGCGGCCTTCAGTATTTCCTCCACAGTCAGTGATCGGGGACTTGTCCTTGCCAGGTTAAGGAGTTCGCTGTCTGACTTGCCGGTCACCTCGACATTCACATTGACAACGGAACGACGCAGCTGGGGAAGGATCTTTTCAGCAATCTCGGTGTAAGCCTGTGAAATGTTCTTAATCTCGCGCTCCCTGACCACAGGATCAGAATACATGGAAAGGACTCGCAGTATCAGATCCTTGTCTGCGATTGTCGATTTTTCCATCAGTTCCCTGAACCCGTTCCAGTCTTCCGGGGTGGTCATCAGGTTCAGGAAGCCCTCGGTTTCTGCAGCAGTTATTTTATTGTCTTTCAATGCCTTTTCTAGATACTGCTGGGCGGCGCTTTCACGGTTGACCGACAGTTTTTCATTTAGGGTCAGTGGTCCGTCGGGAGAAGCATAGGATGACAGTTGTATACCCTTGATGTCTTTGTTGGCGGCGGCCTGGGCTGCAGCCAGATTTGCTTCCATTTGCCTGATGTCTTCGGCTTTCAGTTCCGAGGAGCGGACATTGGCCTGGTTGATCACGTAATGAATGTCAGCGGTATAGGTTTCGGGTGTGATCCGCTGGAAATTGTCTTTCATAATGATGGTTTTGGCATCAACCTTTACCAGCAACGGCGTGGCTACAATGCCATCCGCTATCTTGGCCGTTTCAAAAACCAGGGGGGCCGAATTTCCTTTTGTGGCGGACATTTTCACGTACAGCGCTGATTTCATCATTTCAGGCTTGTAGGTAACGGTGCCGGTGTAGGAATAACTGCCTCCGGCATAAGGAATGACCTTATTGTTTGCCTCAACCTTTTCACCCTGCAAGGTGGTGGGTGCGAATTCCGTTTCACCGCCCTCATATCTCAGGACAGGGGTTGCCACGACAATGGCTTTCTTATTGAAGTACTTTTCAGGGAATTTGGTATCAATCGTGACCTTTACCGCATTGGCATGCAATGTTTGGTCGCCATGCGTTTCCAGGGGATTTGGATTCACCTGGTAGCCAACGGTGCTGACATTGTCAGCCATCTTGTTCAGACCGGCACAGGCGCTTAGAACCAGTGCCGTGATCAAGGAAGAGGTTAGGTAGTTCAGTCTTGCTTTCTTCATAATGATTGGTTATTTGTTTTACATAATTAAACTGTCAATGGGCGAACCATATGTTAAGTTGCATTGAATGCCGGTTAAGTGCAAGTCTTCCAGGACTCATTATATGTAAAAATACGTAAAATGTTGTATTTTTCCCGATCTTATTTATTCACAATCAAACATTAAACTGTTATTTTATGAACCTCAACCGGATATTTGCACCCTTCCGGTCGCAGGAAGTGTCTGAAGAAAATCAGTCTAATGTTTGGTTTTCAAAAACAGCAATAATCATGCCGTTTTTTGACAGGGCATTAAACCAGTCGGCTGCTTTACCTGGTTCTCTTATGATCCCTTCTGTCTCTTTCACCGTGCTGATTCCGGCGGTCTGTCCCCTCCCTGTGCCTTGGTCCGTGTGATCTTTGAGGAGGCTGATATCCTTCAGGGACAGGCAATAAAGCTTTCCGGGAAAGACTTAATTTACCGTTCTTTTCGTCGATTTCAAGTAACTTAACTTCAACCGTATCCCCTTCCTTAAGCACATCCTGTACATTTTCGACCCGTTGCCAGTCTATCTCGGACACATGCAGCAGGCCCTGTTTGCCTGGAAGGATCTCAACAAATGCGCCAAAGCTTGTGATTCCTTTTACGGTACCCTTATAGATTTTTCCTGCCTCAGGTTGTTCCACAATGGCATTGACCCGGGCGAGAGCCGCTTCAATGGATGTTTTATCCACGGCAGAGATGCTGACGACACCGACATTGTCGATTTCCTCAATGACAATAACAGCACCTGTCTTGGCCTGGATATCCTGTATGACTTTCCCGCCGGGTCCGATGACAGCCCCGATGAATTCTTTTGGTATCCTGATCTCAACCATCCGGGGAACATGAGGTTTGTAATCGGCCCTTGGCTCAGGAATGGCATCCACTATCTTATCAAGTATGTGAAGCCTGCCCAGGCGTGCCTGTTCCACGCTTTTTTAAGCACCTCAAAGGATAGGCCCTCCACTTTTATGTCCATCTGGGTGGCTGTGATTC
>JAXDCR010000314.1:0-19716 GCA_034677845.1 Bacteroidales bacterium
CAACAGTGCATCAGTATCGGAGCTGAAACTTTTTGCGGAATATTTCAGAAGCCGTCTGCTTGAAATAAAAAAAGACCAGGTACGGTATTCCGATGAACTTGCCGTTCAGAATGATAAACTGGAAAGAATACATAAGCAGTTAGACGCTATGAATGCGAAGATGAATGTGCCGACTTCGCAAGTTACCGTATATCTGTCGGTAACTGAAAATACGGTTGGCAACATCCAGCTTTCCTATATTGTAAGTGATGCCGGATGGCAACCGGTCTATGACATACGCGTTGCAGATATCCGGAATCCCGTTACCATGAACTTCAACGCGACTGTGTTTCAGAATACCGGTGAAGAATGGAATAATATTCAGCTTAGATTATCTACGGTCAATGTGCGTCAGCAGGGCAGGCAACCCGAGCTTAAACCATGGTTCATTGATTTTGAATCACCTTTATATGATATAAGAAATCAGGCTCCCCAGTCAGTTGCTCTGAAAAGTGCGTCTGACAGGTTAATGGCTGAGGAAGAAGCATTGGAAGAGTCAGCTACCGCCGCAATATACACGGAGATGCAGGAAAATCAGACCAGCGTGGAGTACAACATTAGCATGCCTTATACGATTCCTTCAGACAACAACCAGCATACAATTAACATACAGCAATATTCAATTCCGGCGAATTTTGAGTATTACTGTGTTCCAAAGCTCAGCCGTGATGTTTTTCTGCTTGCACGACTGACTCAATGGCAGCAGTATAATTTTCTGCCTGGAGAGATCAATCTTTTTTTTGAAGGCACTTATGTGGGCAAATCTTATTTAAATGTCAGGAATACGGCTGACACACTCGATCTTTCACTGGGCCGGGATGAAAATATAATTGTCACTCGCAACAAACAGGTTGACCTCACCGAACAAAGGACGATCGCAGCAAATAAAAGAGAAACCCATACCTGGGAAATAACGGTGCGTAACAATAAGAGGCTGCCGGTCTTCATCGGCCTATATGATCAGATTCCCGTTTCCATGAACAAGGACCTGGTTGTCGAACCGGTTGATTATTCCGAAGGCATGTATGAAAAGGAAAGTGGCAAAATCACATGGAAGCTGGAGTTGTCACCGGCAACCGAGCTTAGAAAGACATTATCCTTTACCATACGTTACCCGAAAGACAAGATAGTTTATATTGATTAGGAATATTGTCTGGCCCTGTCTGAAATACCGGCTGCCTGCCCCGGAGGTTATTCAATGGCAAGTAATTTATAGCCATTTTATTTGCGATTTCCGCTGCAACCCCGGAATACACTGTTTTGAACATGTCAGACGCAACCTGCATCGACAGAATTCGTATACAACAATGCCGTGAAACACTTCATAAAGGCAGTTCAGACGGCTATTTATTCTTAAGCAAATAAAAAGTCCGCGGATTCTTTATGGAAGTTTTGGCATGAACCTGAGGTATACTTGCTTGATGACCGGCAGATAAAACCTGAAAAATAAGATGTTTAATCCGAGAATGGACAGAGATCCCGGAGCGCAGGATTTCCTTGAATATGTCTACGATTATCATAAGAGTTTAATATCGCATGAAATTATCCTTGTTTATGAGGGTTGGATCACCCAGCAGGTGACCAGAACGTTTACTTCACTTACGGAAACCTCCCTGTTGCAGTATGAAGAAAAAGACTCCGTTCAGCGAAGGGTTTTTCATGTGATGGTTGAATGCCTGCAAAACATAAGTAAGCACGCAGATTGCAGAACCTGCAACGGCCATCAATATTGCGGCAGGGGATTGCTCCTTGTGAGCAAAGGTGAGGAAGAATATTGCATCACCACAGGAAATGCCATTGTGAATGAAAAAATTGCAGGCCTGGGCAATTGGCTTGATTATATCAACAAACTGGAAAAGCAAGAGCTTAAGGAGCTTTATATGAAAAGAATCCGGGAAGGCAAGTTCAATGAGAAAGGGGGAGCGGGACTGGGATTGATTGACATCAAAAGGAAAACAAACAAGGAATTGGAATATAAATTTTTACCCACATCAAGAGATACATCATTTTTTTTATTGACTACATCCATACCAAGATATGGCAATTAAACTTAAACAGTAATGGAAAATATTAAAATATCTGCCCGGGAGGATACTCCTGAAGTATATATGGATGCGGAAAAGGCATTGATTGAGCTTACGGGGCGCTCCATGCCTGAAAATGCAATTTCGTTTTATGGCCCGATATTGAACTGGTTGAAGGAGTATGCCAGGCATCCACATAAAAAAACGGTGTTCGTTGTGAAACTTACCTATTTCAATACTGCCTCATCAAAGATGCTGCTTGAAATGTTAATGATCTTGGAGGAAATCCAAAAGCAGGGGAACGAGATTCTCGTCCGTTGGCAATATCCTGAAGATGATGAAGATATTCAGGAGGCAGGTGAAGAATACAGGGAAATTGTTGAAGTGCCTTTTGAGGTAAAGCCTTACTGATCTCCTTTCTTATTCAGTTCAGTAACCTGAAAGCAGCAACGCCTGCAAAAAGAAGGCCAAAAAGTACCTCATTTACCCAGGTCTTTTTACATAGAGAAAAATATAAACTAAGAAGATATGCAGCAGGAATCGCACCGAAGCATATCATTTCACCTCCTGCCTGTGGGATAAACATAATGATCAGGATTGCAAAAGCCAGCAGCCATAAAAAAACCAACAAGAAGTTTCGGGCCTGGGTTTTCATTCTTCTTAATGTTCTGAATACATAAACTATAGAAAGAACCACGAGTGAAATGATGACGGACATTGATAAAACACCTGCCCGGGTTAACTCCGTTTCCTTGGTTGTGAGCAGGATAACAGGGATCTGCCGGATAAGGACAGATGGATTCTTTCCGATCAGATAAACAATGGAAAATAGAAACAGGTAAGGCAAAAGCATGCCGATCACGGTAAATACATATTCACGCCATCTTGGTGGACGGATACGTATCATACCGGCAGTCAAAACCGGATAGAACAATAAGACAGGCATATAAAACATACTGGCAACTGACAGCACCAACCCGATGTCGAGGAAATTATAGGATAAACCGTCAGAATGGTAGCTGCTCAACAGGCGGTGCAGCAGGAGGATGAAAAGAATGGTTGCCACCAGCGCCGGCGTGAGAAGATAAAAATGAGGATAAAGCGCATAAAGAAGCACGAATAACAAAGCCGGCATGCTGGTCCGGCAAGGTATGAAAATATGAATTGTATTAAGCCGTGAAAGCAGGAACGAAATAAACATCACAGTTATCATGGCCAGAAACGAGGCAAGAACAGGCCAATTGTCATTGAATTGGTATATCCAGTCCGAAAACAAACCCTCCTGAAGATGAAAAACAGGGGTCAGGGTACCAGGGAAAATGAATACAGGTAACCAGTAAAGCAACAGCAGGCCAGGAATGACCACCATTAAGCTTAATCTGTTGCTGTTAAAATATTTAAGCAACATGGACCTGTTTTTTCAACATCGAAGGAAACTTGTTCTGCAGGAAAGCATCAATAAGTAACCGCCTATTGTATCAGTGCCTCAACTTTCTTGATCAGGGTGCCCTTGGGAACAGCCCCAACCTGTTTGTCAGCAAGAGTTCCATCCTTAAAGAAAAGGATGGTCGGAATATTACGGATACCATACCTTGCCGGAACAGCAGGATTATTGTCAACGTCAAGTTTTCCGACAACCAGTCTGTTTTCATACTGGCTGGCAATTTCATTGAGCATCGGGTTGATTATCCGGCAAGGTCCGCACCATTCCGCCCAGAAATCAACAATCACAGGCTTGTCTGACTTAAGCACCAGCTCATCAAAATTCTCGTCATTTAATAAAAGAGCCATAATTTTCAGGTTTATTAAGTTTCAATATATAAATGCACATGTTGATTTCAGTAAAATTAAAAAATGCAGAATCTGGATCAACCTCATCAGGAAAGTTTAAAATCAATTTCGCGGTTCCGGGTTAAGTAATCGATTAGTTCATCCGTCAATGCAATCTTTTTAAAACGGCTGAACATTGTAACGACAACATTTTCTGCCGTATCAAATATCAGAAATTTTAAAACAGTCTTGCCTTTTTCCTTCATGATAATATTTTCAATTTCATTCAGGATTTTATCTGAAATGTTTTCGATTGGCAATCTGATCTCGATCTGCTGAATAAGTTGATCCCTCACCGAGCTTAGCAAATACATGTTCCTGATCTTCAGTTCCAGCTCCCGTGTGCTTTTCCATGTGTTCTGCTGTATAATCCCTTTGATCAGCAGAGAATACCCTTCATAAAGGAATTTTCTGAAATTCTCATAATCAGTATTGAAAAGTGTGATGGTATAGGTATCCGTGTAATCTTCAATGGTTAACATGCCGTAAGGTTTGCCGTTTCTGGTCGTGGCATGTTTTACCTGGGTAACGATACCGGCAATGCATATTTCCTTGTCTTTCAGCAACTCGATATTTCTCAATTCGGAAAGAGAATGACTGCAGAACTGCTGAATTTCAAGTTTAAAATGATCGAGAGGATGTGCCGAAAGGTACATCCCGATGACTTCCTTTTCTTTATTCAGAGTCATCAAGGGTGACCATTCTCCGCCTGCAGCAGGCTTGGGCCTGGCAACCTCGTATGAGGATATGTCACCGAACAGGGTAGGCGCCGCATCTTTCTGGCTTTGAATTTTATTGCCATATCGGATCAGTTGCTCAATGAATCCGGAATTCCCGTTTTCACTGATCAGATACTGGTAGCGGGCGATATCCCTGAAACTGTCAAAACCTCCTGCCATAGCCAGTGCTTCCAGGCATCGTTTATTCACAATGCCAAGGTTGACCCTTTCGACAAGGTCATAAATAGATTTAAACTGCCCCGCCCTGTTTCTTTCCTGGATGATATGCTCTACTGCCGATTCACCGACACCTTTAATGGCAGCCATTCCGAACCTGATATGTCCTTCAGCGTTTACGGTGAACCTGGCATAACTTTCGTTGATGTCAGGCACGAGAACCTTCAATCCCATGTGCCTGCATTCATCCATGAAGAAACCTATTTTTTTTATGTCATTAATGTTTCGGCTAAGCACCGCGGCCATGAATTCAGCAGGGAAATGTGCCTTGAGATAGGCAGTCTGATATGAAATATAGGCATAGCACGTGGAATGCGACTTATTGAATGCATACATGGCAAATGATTCCCAATCCTTCCAGATTTTCTGAACCACATGGCGGTCATGTCCGTTCCGAATGCACCCCTCCTCGAATTTGACCTGAAGTTCCTGCATCATGGTAAGGATTTTTTTACCCATGGCTTTGCGCAGGGTGTCTGCCATACCTTTGCTGAATCCGGCAAGGAGTTGAGAAAGCAACATAACCTGTTCCTGATAAACGGTAATGCCGTATGTATCCTTAAGATAGGCCTCCATTTCCGGTATATCATAGACTATTTCTTCCTTTCCATGCTTACGGTTTATATAACTGGGTATATAGTCCATGGGGCCAGGCCGGTATAAGGCGTTCATGGCAATAAGGTCCTCAAAACGGTTGGGTTTGAGTGCCTTAAGGTACTTTTTCATTCCCTCTGATTCAAACTGAAAAAGTCCGGTTGTTTCACCCCGGCTGTACAGGGCATAGGTCTCCTCATCATCAAGTGGCAGATGGTCAATGTCAATTTCAAGCCCTCTGGACCTCCGTATATTTTCCAAAGTGTCTTTGATGATGGAAAGAGTCTTCAGTCCGAGAAAATCCATTTTGAGCATGCCGACTGCCTCAATGTGGGATCCTTCAAACTGGGTGACGTTTAGTTCCGTATCCTTGTTGCGGCAGATGGGAATGTACTCTTCAAGGTTGTCGCGTCCGATAATAATACCGCAGGCCTGCACGCCAGTCTGGCGCACAGATCCTTCCAGTACTTCAGCATATTTTAACGTGCTGGAAATCTGTTCATTGTTTGAATTTTTTTCAGCAACCAGGGCGGGTACTTTTTCATAGGTGTCCTTAAAGGTAGTACCGGGAATTTCAGGAACCAGTTTGGCAAGTCTGTCAGCTTCGGAAAGATCAAGTTTTTGCACACGTGCCACATCGCGGATGGCCATTTTTGGTGCCATGGTTCCAAATGTAATAACATGTGCCACTTTCTTGTCGCCATATTTCCTGACCACATATTGTAAAACTTTTTCCCGTCCATCCTCATCAAAATCGATGTCAATATCAGGCATGGAGATTCTGTCGGGATTTAAGAAGCGTTCGAAAAGCAGGTCATACTTAATGGGATCGATGTCTGTAATCCGCAGGCAATAAGCAACCACAGAACCTGCTGCTGAACCCCTGCCGGGGCCGACCGACACCCCCATTTCGCGGGCAGCCCGTATAACATCCCATACGATGAGGAAATATCCCGGGTATCCCATCTTATGAATGGTGTCAAGTTCAAAATCAATTCTTTCTCTGATCTTTTCATCCAGGACAGGGTATCTTTTAGCAGCGCCCTCATAGGTAAGATGGCTCAGGTATGAAAAGGCATCCCTGAAGTTATCAGGTATGGGGAAGTCAGGCATGATCGGTTCACTGTTCAGTTCGAAGCATTCGATCTTTTCAGCTATTTCAGCCGTGTTGGCAATAACCTCAGGCAAATCACTGAACAGTTGTCTCATCTCCCGTTGTGTCTTAAACCATTCCTGATGCGTGTACCGCAACCTTGTCGGATCACTCAGGTCCTTTCCCGTGCTGATGCAAAGCAGGCGGTCATGTGCCTCGGCATCCTCACTGTCAATGAAGTGCACATCATTGGTGGCCACACATTTGATACCGGTTGCCGCTGACAACATAAGGAGGTTGTTGTTCACAAAAACCTGATTTTCATAAACCTCATGATCCATTAGAGGATCACCTGACGGATGGCGTTGCAATTCAAGATAAAAATCATCCCCGAAAATTTCCCTGTACTGTGACAATGCCTGACTGGCAGCCTGTGTACTCTCATGGCATATGAGCCAGGGAATCTCACCATGAAGACATGCGCTCAGTGCAATCAGGCCTTCATGATACCTGGCCAGCAGTTGTTTGTCAACCCTCGGTTTATAGTAAAATCCTTCTGTCCACCCATAGGATACCAGTTTGATCAGATTATGGTATCCTTTCCTGTTTTTTACCAGCAATACAAGATGAAACCCGCCTCCATCCTGCTTGTCTGATTTCTCATGCATAGACCTTCGGGCAACATAGACCTCACATCCAATTATAGGTTTGATTCCGATCTTACAAGCCTTATTATGGAATTCCTTTACTCCGAACATATTGCCATGGTCTGTTATGGCAACGGCTTTCATGCCGTCCGCACAGGCTTTATTCAGCATTCTGCCAATATCCGCGGCCCCATCGAGGATGGAGTACTGGGTGTGAACATGCAGATGGGCAAAAGGTATTTCCTCCAGATTGCCAGGTTGATGCTCCTGGTTGCGTTGCTCAGGAAGATTTAAACCGTATGTCTGGGTAATGCCTGTTTGTTTCTGACGGGTGTCTTTCACGAGAACAGTGTCAGCATGTTTTTTATTAATTGCCTCCAGCCATTCCTTCTTTAATCCAAGCTTCTCCGGGCTTATCACGTCAAGCCTTACCAGTTCAAAAAAACAACGTGCCGTGGCAGTCACATCAATGGCCGCATGATGGGCTTCCTCGATTGGTTCGTTGAAAAGCCTGGCATACAGTTCCGAAAGGGTCGGCCATTTAAATTTGCCTCCCTTGCCGCCCGGAATGGCGCAATATTCAGTGGCCTCCTCCTTTGTACATATTGTTGCCATTTCTACCAGCCTGGACTGAATTCCGCTCCGTATAAGTTCCGCACCGATAATGTTAATATCGAAATCAATATTATGACCGACAAGGAAGTTTGTCTCTTCAAGAACATCTCTGAGTTCCATCAGTACTTCCGCAAGCTGCTTACCTTCCTTCAATGCTCTATCCGTGGAAATACCATGTATCTTCTCAGCTGCAAAAGGTATCGTAAAGCCTTCAGGTTTTATAATGTACTCCTTTGCCCCGGTGAGGCTTCCGTCTGAGCCATAGCATTCCCATGCAAGCTCGACCAGGCGAGGCCAGTTGTCAAGATCAGTCACCGGAGCCTTATAATTGAGCGGTAATCCGGTTGTCTCGGTATCAATGATCAGGAACATCCCAGTAAACCTTTCAGAATGCGATTATTTGGCCGGTTAATCCATATCACCTTGTCAGGGCAGGTATGCTGCAAAATTACAGCAGCATTTCTGATAATTACTGGAATGTTGATAAAATTGGAAAACAAAAGCCTTTGAGCCGGGATCGTTTCCCGGCTCAAAGGCGATACCAATAACAATCTCTTCCGGACCAGTCATTAAAGACTGGAGCCAGGTGTTTGTAAAAGAATGGATTCAATCTGTTTAATGAACATCGCCCGGGTGGCATCGGTTGTGCTGGCAATGCCGGAAGAAATGGTTGGTTCTCCTTTCAGGGGACAGAAGAGGAAAGTGGGAATGCTTTGCACCTCGAAAACGGAAGCCAGTTCCGTTTCAACATCCACATCCACTTTGTAAATGATTAGCCTGCCAGCATAAGTTTTTGCAAGCTCCTCCAGAATGGGGTTGGAAACTTTACAGGGGGGGCACCAGTCCGCATAAAAATCGACAATACAAGGAAGGTTTCCTTCGTAAACCCACTCAGCCGTATTCTTTTCATAGTTCATCACCTTTGACAGAAATTCAGCTTTAGTGATCATGGTTGGCACTGACACCACTTCATCCGTTGCATTCTTAATGCCGGTAAGTGTTTTTTCATCCTCTGCTCCCCGAAGGGCTTGATTTTTTTCTGGTTGTCCCCCGCAGCCCGGTAAAGTGACAAGCATGGCTGCCATCAGGGTAAGCAGGAGTCTGGTCGTTGGTTTCATTGAATTGTGTTCCTTTAAAATTAAATAATCATTTTGCATCTGGTATGCCAAAGCATTGAAAACATGAGTCATTCAGCTCTATCTTGCAGAACCGGTGTGTGACAGTGCTAAGTTAATGCTTGATCCAGACATTTCATGTAAAACAACCATCAGACAGATAAAAAGTTCAACCCTCAGCCAAAGAAATTTAGAGATCCTTTTTGATCCTGAAGGTAGCAACAGGATCCGACAGGTTCATTTCGACGGTTCCCATCATGATGAGGTTCACCAGAATATCTTCGGCCTGAGTGGCATTTATACGTGCAACCTTCATGAATTTTGAGAACGTTATTTGGTCATGCTCACCCAGATAATTAATCAGTGTACGTTCCTCTTTCCCGTATCGGATAAAAGCGGCCAAATCTTTTTTTTCATGTTTCCAGAGAGCCACCAAAACTCTGTTGGCCTTTCTATTCTGATCACCTGTCCGGACATAGGCCACCCAATTCCCGTTTTCATCCTGTGCGAAATGCGGTCTTGTAGCGCTCAAAGGTATATCAACTTCCAGCACACACTTGCCTTCAACCTGCCATATTTTCAGGTGAAAAGCGACCTCAGGCCTGCAGAACATCAATGCAGCCGATTCAGCCATGTATGCCTCTTCCTCATTTTTCACTCCGCTGATCTTACCGTTATCTTTCACGCCAATCAGCAGTTTGCCGCCTCCGGTGTTGGCGAAAGCCGAAAAACTTCTGGCAATCTTCCTCACATCGTCAATTTTATATTTAAAGTCCAGATGCTGTCCTTCACCAGAGCGGATCAGGGAATGGATATACTGATTGTCATCTGTTATCAGTGGCTTCATGCTGCAACAGTTTATACAATGGAATTTAACCGTTATTAAATTTAAGCCATTTTAACTGAAAAATATTATAAAGTATATCAGTAAAGCTCTCATTTTTAACTATATGCTCTGCAAAGTCATACATAATTTTTTTATGCACTGCTTTAATTCAAAGCATCAGGCTTTTAAATCCCCTGTTTGACTGTGAATGAGATAATAAACTATCAGCGCAGCGATTATTTGTGTTACCACTGAAAAGATAATCACGCCATTAATGGAAAAATCGTATAAATATCCCATCAGTGCGCTTCCGGCAAACCAAAACAGGCCGTAAGCTGCGTTAAATGATCCAAAGGCAGTTCCACGTCTTTCTGGCGGTATCATTTCCGCTATTTCGGCTTTAAGAATGGATTCCTGTGCTCCCATACCAATTCCCCAAAGTGCCATCCCTGCCAATGCCCAGTTGAACCCGCCTAAAAAAACCATTGGCGCAAAAAACGATGATAGCAGTATGGCCCATAAAAGGGTTTTAATGCCTTGTTTATCGAACAACTTTCCAAAAGTCAGTGCTGCCAAAGCATCAGCAGCCATTGCCACGGCATAAAAAACGGGAATTACCGCATCATTCATTAATGCTCTTGCTTTGAAATGGT
The DNA here is from genome assembly GCA_034677845.1 of Bacteroidales bacterium. GTDB lineage: Bacteria > Bacteroidota > Bacteroidia > Bacteroidales > UBA10428 > UBA5072. Next base: position 10,393 of record JAXDCR010000314.1, read on the forward strand.
AGGCAATCAGAGGGAAATCCACATAGCCGGCAGCAATAAAAATAACTGCTACCATATAAATCCAATACCTTCTTGTAAGACCTTTTGAAATAATTGAAGTGGATTTAATCTCAAGATTTTCGGGTTTTGGATAGAGAGACTTGCAGTAAAGTAAAATGCTTACCGCAATAATTGCCGGGATAACCAGTATGCCATAAGCCATCCTGTAATTCTGGTGCTTATAAAAAAGAACGGCGCTTACCAGCAAAGGACCCAGAACAGCGCCCACCTGATCCATAGCCTCGTGCAAGCCGTACCCCCAGCCTCGTCCCATTTTTTGAGAACCGAAGGACAGAAGTGCATCCCGGGCAGGTGTGCGCAATGCCTTTCCAACGCGTTCCATTATCATTAATACAACTGCCAGTTGCCATAAACCCGCAAAAGCCAATAACGGAACGGAAAATAAATTCAGCAAATAACCTGCTATTAAAATCAGCCAGTATTTCTTTGTTTTATCCGCGAGGTATCCGGAAATAAATCTTAATCCATACCCGAATAATTCGCCAATGCCGGCCACCCATCCAACTGTCGCACCATTTGTACCTAATATCTGTAAAAATGAGCCGTTAATACTTCGTGCGGCCTCATAAGTCATATCAGAAAACAAGCTTATCAAACCTATCAATGCCACAAATTTAACAGCCGTGTTTATTCTAAGGGGTTTCATACTTTTTGTGTCAGTAAATTATTAATTATAAGCTAGTTCAATAACGAATGGAGCACCCAAATAAACAAAATTGTTACTCGCTTCGCTCATGAGACCGCCACGCAAAGAGTGTCAAACTTTGACATGGGTGGTTCATAATAGGTTACGATGTATGCCACGTGTTCAGGAAGAAAAACTGGTTTTCAACAACTGAATCCGGATAATTTATCTTTTTGTTGGTTAGGTTTTTCATGCCGGTACTTATTGGAAAGGCAGTATATTTTTATCTGGTCCGCTCAGAAATACAAAATTAGAATCTCTGGTCAACATATTACCTGACGGTACTGCATGTTTTAGAAAAAGATGGTATATCTCTTCAATTTGAATAATATTTATATGATTTTCAGCAAATTCCGTGAAAGTGAATTGAAATCCAGGTGCAGCTTTGGCCTAGGACAAGAGTACCTCGATCTTACAATGCACGGCAATGACCTTCATCAGATCTCTGTTTCATTGCATCCGGATTGTTCTGTTGGTTTTCAGCACTGAACAAAGCGAATATATTTTACAATCGGAAAAAAAATCTTTTTATCCGGGACACACTGGTTTATTTTAAATTTTATTTCACCATACACTTCCTTTATTATGACAGGTGCATCTTTATGGCATTTCATCAAGCACCTATTAAAACCACAGTAAACAGGTGGTTTACTTCAGTTCAGGACTTTTTCTGTAAATCGAAAAGCAGGAAGGATCGCTGTTTCCAATTGCAGCCATGTGATGTCTGGAATATCAAATGATAAGCTGGGTAAGAGTGGCTTGGTTAATTAATATAATTGCAGCAATTATGAGGTGAATAAAAGAAAAACCACCCCTTATATCGGGTGGTTCCGGTTTGTAAGGTAATTTCCAGTGGAGAATAGGGGAGTCGAACCCCTGACCTATTGCATGCCATGCAATCGCTCTAGCCAACTGAGCTAATTCCCCTTCAGAATTGATTTATGCGGTCTATCCCGGAATCTGCAGGGATAATTTGGCCGTAAAAATATCAAAATAATTTTAAGAATTCAATAGTTTTGTCTTTGCATGAATTAGGAAATGGTACCAAAGAAATCCAAAAAGGCAGATCTTGAAAACAAGAGTTTTGTTTTTTTTGAGGTGGGATTGATCATCGCTTTGATAGTGACCCTTATGGCTTTCGAATATAAAAGCAAGCCTGTAGAGTCAGGTATTTTTTATGGTCGGCCTTCAGGCAGCAGTATCGATGAGGAACAAATGCCAATTACAAGGCAGCCTGTTAACCAGCCACCTCCGCCGTCTATCATTGAACCTCTGGAGCTTATCGTCGTTGATAATGAAGTTGTATTGGATACGCAGATGGAATTTACGAATGTCGAAACCAATCCCGATCAGGAGTATGTCTTTACAGACCTGCCTGCAGGAGAAGGAATGGTTGATGAATTTGTAACAGAAGAAGCATTTTTCATTGTTGAGGAAATGCCCAGATTCATGGGAGGAGACCCCAACACCTTTGCCACATGGATCCAGCGAAATATGATCTATCCTCAAAGCGCGGTCAGAGAAAAACTTGGCGGCAGGATCTTTGTGAATTTTGCCGTTAATACCAAAGGTGAAGTTGAAGATGTGGTGATCTTAAAGGGGTTGAGCCCGGAGATTGACAAGGAAATCATCAGGGTCATCTCCTCCTCTTCAGGGATGTGGACTCCGGGAAGACAGCGCGGCCGGCCTGTAAAGGTTATGTTCAACTTCCCCATCAATTTTGTGCTGAACTGAAACTTGCGTTGTTGTTTCAATTTGACACTGCATAAGACATTTTAAAAAGTCTGGCATTTTTGTAACTTTTTTCGGTTTCCTGCGAATATCATAAGGATCTTTTAATGAATAAAATATGAAACACCCATGCAAAGGTCTTTATACGGCAAGCATGATTTATTTGTGTTCCATGTGACCTTAAAAATTTAAATTATTTACACATGAATAACAGGATAATCCTACAGGTCATATCCATTCTGATCCTTGCCTCTTGTTCATCTACTAACAAAATGCTCAGGCGTGCCGATTACGATTCCCTGATTGACAAATCGGTCAAAAACCTGATCCGGAGGCCGACCAGCGAGGAAGATGCGATAATGCTGGATAAATGCTATAAACTTGCCAACGATCGTGACCTTGAACGCATCACCTACCTTAAAAGGGAGGGTAATCCGGATACATGGGATGAGGTTTTCACCCTTTATGAGAGGCTGAAGTACAGGCAGAATCTTGTTAGAAAAGTAATGCCCATTCAAATTGACGGACAAAAGGTACAATATGAAATAGTGGATTATGATGCCCAGCTTATCGCGGCCAAAAGAAATGCTGCCGATTATTACAACGCCCATGCCGTTAAATTGATGGAGAACAGGGATAAGGAATCATACCGGCAAGCCTATTATGAGTTACAGAAAGCTAAAGAGTATTCAGGGGGGGCATATCTGGATCTTGACCGGAGAATCAGTGAAGCACGCTATCTGGGAATGAGCCGTGTGCTTGTTAACATCGTAAACCGGACGATAATCAACCTTCCACAGGAGTTCACCAACGGACTTATTGCCATCAACGCCAGCGAAATGAACAGTGAGTGGGTTGCATATTACACGAGAAAGTTGGACAACAGTATGTCGTTTGATTATAATATTGATATCGTGCTCCAATCTATAAATGTATCGCCCGACCAGGTGCAGAATAAGGACTATATTGAAAAGACAACCGTTGAAGATGGCTTTCAGTATGTACTGGATGCCAAAGGTAATGTTATGAAGGATACGGCAGGAAACGATATTAAGGTAAAGAAATACAAAGATCTTCAGTGCACTGTCATTGAAGAGCTTCAGCTAAAAGACTGTGTAATCAGCGGTGAGATTCAGTTTCTTTCAACCAATCCTTCTGCCCTTCTTAAAACTCAGCCCATCGGGGCAAATACCCATTTCGAGCACAGGTCTGCACGTGCAATCGGTGACCTGGGCGCCCTGACAGATGAAACCAAAAAGCTTGTCGCTATTAAACCTGTTCCGTTCCCTGACGATGTAACAATGATAATCGATTGTACCGAAGCCCTCAAGAATGCCATTCACGAAGCCATCCGGTACAACCGCGGGTTGATGAAGTAATGGAAAAGGAGAAGGCAGTACTTGTTGGTGCGGCATTTGAAAAGCAGGCTGTGTCAAAGGTTGAGGAATTTCTGGATGAACTTGCTTTTCTTGTTGATACTGCCGGGGCCATCCCTGTCAAACGGTTCATTCAAAAGCTGGATTCAGTGAATCCCCGCACTTATATCGGTGCCGGCAAGCTTGAGGAGATTCGTGAGTATACAAACCTTCATCCGGCTGACATTGTCATTTTTGACGATGAATTGTCAGGCAGCCAGATTAGGAATCTTGAAAAGGCCCTAAATACAAGGGTTGTAGACCGCACCAATCTTATACTGGATATTTTTGCTCGGCGAGCCAAAACCGCCTATGCCAAAACACAGGTGGAACTGGCTCAATATGAGTATTTGCTTCCAAGGCTTACAGGCATGTGGACACACCTCGAACGGCAGCGGGGCGGCATCGGCCTGAGGGGCCCCGGCGAGACTGAGATCGAGACCGACCGCCGTATTGTCCGCGCAAGGATCGCCAACCTGAAGGACAGGTTATTGAAAATCGACCGGCAGATGACCACACAGCGAAAAAACAGGAGCCAATATGTGCGCGTCTCTCTGGTGGGCTATACTAATGTCGGTAAATCCACCATTATGAACCTGCTAAGCAAGGCAAGCGTTTTTGCAGAGGACAAACTGTTTGCCACGGTGGATGCAACCGTACGCAAGGTCGTCATTGGAAATGTTCCATTCCTGTTAACAGACACAGTTGGTTTTATCCGGAAACTGCCCTTTCACCTTGTCGAATCCTTCAAATCGACCCTGGATGAAGTGAGGGAGGCTGACCTACTTCTGCATGTGGTGGATATTTCGCATCCCGGTTTTGAGGAGCAGATCCGTATCGTGAACCAGACCCTGCTGGAGATAAATGCTCCGGACAAACCTGTCCTGCTTGTCTTCAACAAGACGGACGCCTATTCATTCTTCAGAAAGGATGAGGATGACCTGATGCCCAGGGACAAAAGCAACCTGACGGTCGAGGAACTTAAAAACAGCTGGATGGCAAAAAACAATGCCCCCTGCATTTTTATGTCAGCGTTGAAAAAAGATCATACAGAGGAACTCAGGCAGCGGCTTTCCGCAATGGTCAGTGAGATATATAAAACCCGTTATCCCTACCTGGATTACCGATCAACTCCCCTTTCCTAAAGCATTTTATGCCTGAGCAGGTATTCTGCAATCTGGATAGCGTTCGTGGCAGCCCCTTTGCGAAGGTTGTCCGAAACAATCCACATATTGATTGTTCTTGGCTGTGACTCATCCAATCTCACTCTGCCGACAAAAACTTCATCGCGGTTATGTGAAAGAATAGGCATCGGGTAAATATTATGTTGATGATCGTTCTGAAGAATCACGCCCTCTGAATTTTCAAGGATGCTGATCACCTCAGCGAGTGAAAATTCCTTTTCAAACTCAACATTGACAGATTCAGAGTGTCCTCCGATAACGGGCACCCTCACAGTCGTGGCCGTTACTCTTATAGAATCATCGCCCATAATCTTTTTTGTTTCATTGACCATTTTCATCTCTTCCTTTGTGTAACCGTTATCCAGGAATACATCGATATGTGGAAGGATATTCATGTCAATTCTGTAAGGGTAGGCCATGTCTCCCTGAATACCTTTCCTTTCATTCATAAGCTGGTCAACCGCCTTTTTGCCGGTCCCGGTCACCGATTGGTAAGTTGAAACCACGATCCTTTTTATGCGAAAGGCTTTATGCAGTCCTGTTAAGGCCACCACCATCTGTATGGTAGAACAGTTCGGGTTGGCTATTATCTTGTCGTCTTTAGTCAGGACATGGGCATTGACTTCTGGCACCACCAGCTTGATATCCGGCTCCATGCGCCAGGCCGAAGAATTATCTACTACCGTGGTGCCGGCTTCAGCAAACCGAGGAGCCCAGGTTTTTGATGTGCCGGATCCGGCTGAAAAAATGGCCAGCTGAGGCTTAAGCGACACGGCCGTCTCCAGTCCCACCACCGGATACTCCCTGCCCATAAAGCTAACCAATTTGCCCACTGATTTTTCCGATGCTACAGGAATGAAATCGGTAACCGGGAAATTCCGTTCCTCAAGCACCTTTATCATCTGTCCCCCTACGAGTCCCGTAGCCCCTACAACTGCAACCTTCATACTATAAAATATTGAAATGAATGTATAATAAACGAAAAGGCCCTCATTGAAATGAGTGATTAATTTTTTTTGTAATTTACCATCATCGTTAACCGCAAAAATCGTAAAAAAACTATAAATGCAATTCCTGTATTTTGTTTTTTTATCACTCTTCCTTTTCGGAAGCCATGATGACATGCCAGCGACCGCCAGGTCAACTGAAAGTCTGACATCTTCTTCGGATCAGAATGGACCGGGACCCCTGCCTTACCAGGTTGTGATCAGTGAGATCATGGCTGATCCTGAACCCGGCATCCTCCTGCCGGAAGCTGAGTTCCTTGAGTTGTATAACCGTACGGAACTGCCTGTTGATCTGACCGGGTGGAGGCTTCTTGTGGGTAGCAGGCAGAAGATCCTATCCTCCTATATTCTGCCCGGGAAGGCATATGTTATCCTTTGCGACACAAGTGATGTAAGCAGTTACGCGTCATTGGGAGCCGTGCTGGGTGTTGCCGGAATGCCGGCTCTTTCAAACCCGGGTCAGACTCTTGTTCTTAAAAGTCCTTCCGGTATGATCATACATACTGTTACTTATTCGGACAAATGGTATAAGAGTTCATCGAAGTCAGAAGGCGGCTGGTCACTGGAAATAATAGACACTGAAAATCCCTGTGGCGGAGAGGGTAACTGGAGCGAATCCACGGACCCACGGGGTGGTTCTCCGGGGTCCGCCAATTCAGTGAGAGCTGTCAATCGTGACAACAGGTCTCCGTTGGCGTTAAGGGCGTATCCTTATTCCTCTTCTGACGTCCGGTTGAAGTTCAACGAAAGCATGGACAGCGCATCAGTCAGCAATGCTTCTGAGTATACCGTCGGACAGGGTGTTTTGCATCCATTTGCTGTGGTTCCTGAACCACCGGACTATTCATCCGTCTTGCTGCATTTCTCTTCAGGTTGGAAAAACGACGTGATCTATAACCTTGTGACGGGAGGTGGTCTCAGGGACTGTGCCGGAAATGCGATTGACAAAAACAATGTGATCGGTTTTGCTCTTCCGGAACGGGTCGACAGTTTTGATATTGTGATCAGCGAAGTGTTGTTTGATCGCTCACCCGGAACGGATGAATTTATTGAGTTGTATAATCGATCATCCAAAGTACTTGATCTTTCTTCATTATCACTTGCAATTGCCGATCCTGGTGATTACAAGTACCGACATATATTATCCCTGAGCTCCTGTAAGGTGCTCATTTTTCCGGGAACATGGCTGGCCATGACTCCTGACGATTCCTGGCTTCCCCCGGAGACAAGAAATCTATGGGAGAAGTCTGTCATTGAAGTTCCAGATATGTTCAGTCTTCCCGATGAACAGGCTGTCATAACAATCCTAGATAAAAACAACCGTCCTGTTGATCAGCTTGCCTATTCAAACAGAATGCATGCTTCCTTTATTACGCATACTGAAGGGGTGTCGCTTGAAAGAATCCTCCTTTCCGGAATCACCAATGATCCTGATAACTGGTATTCAGCTGCCGGAGTGCCTTATTTTTCAACACCCGGCTACCGGAATTCCCAGATGATTTCCGAAGCAGCACAGAGTGAATATTTTCGAGTCGAACCCGGGATATTTTCCCCGGACGATGACGGCATCGAAGATCAGGTTTTTTTGTACTATGCTCTTGACGATGCGGGTTACCTGGCCAATATTGCTGTTTTTGATGCCAATGGCAGAAAAATCAGGACGCTGGCTTCCAGTATGCTGACGGGAACTGAAGGAACCATAATCTGGGATGGTGACAGAGACGACGGACAGATAGCAGACAGGGGAATTTACATCGTTTATGCCGAGTTCTATCATGCAAAAGGGCAGATACATTATGACAGAAAGCTCGTCACAATTGTCAGAAAGCGTTGAACCTTAACGGAAGATTCGTTAAGACAGGTGCAAGGAAAAATTGTCTCTGCCATTAGATCTGATAAAAAATAAATGGTCAATTCCTTTAAATGTATCCTGTTCTCCATATTTTTACAGCTTATTGTGCCAACGTTCTTCCTGCGGTGATTTAAACCATTGCTTATGAGAAATGTAAAAATAGATCCCTGTCTGTTCTCGGAAAACCGTAAAAGGCTTGCAACCCATATGAAAGAACAATCTCTTGCGATCCTGCACTCAAACGACGAGATGATCCGCAGCGCAGACCAGTATTTTCCTTATCGTCAGCATGCTGACCTGTTCTACCTGACCGGAATAAACCAGGAGCGCACAGTATTGCTGTTGGCACCGGATCATCCCGAAAGCAGCATGAGAGAGATTCTTTTCATCAGGAACGCCGACAGCAAACTTGAAACCTGGGAAGGGCACAAACTTTCTCAGGATGAAGCCTCAGCCATTTCCGGGATTAGTCAGGTCAGATTCATCAGTGATTTTGATTCCGCACTGGCAACACTTATGCAATATGCCAGAAACGTGTATGTAAACGGACCGGAAAACACGAAATTCATACCTGAAATTCCCTGCCGTAATCTTCGGTTTGCGGAAGAGCTGAAGAAGAAATACCCGGCTCATGCATACGAAAGGCTTGCCCCTGTCATGCGTGAATTACGCATGGTCAAATCTCCCTGGGAGATTTCCCTGATAGAGTGTGCCTGCCGCATAACAAGGGACGGATTCTTTCGGGTGCTGAAATGCCTCAGGCCCGGGATGAAGGAGTATGAAGTGGAAGCCGAAATCACCCATGAATTTATCAGGCAGGGGACCTGGGGTCATGCATTTCCACCCATCATTGCCTCAGGTTCCGGTGCCCTTACTCTTCATTACATTAGCAATGACAGGACATGCAATGAGGGCGACCTTCTGTTGATAGATTTTGGGACCGAATATGGCAACTATGCATCAGACTGTTCCCGGACAATTCCTGTGAACGGACGTTTCACCCTGCGTCAAAAGCAGGTATATGAATCAGTTTTAAGGTTGTTTCAATATGCCCGAAGCTTAATGGTTCCCGGTGCGAGCATTAACAAGGTCCATGAAGCTGTTTGCCGGCGGATGGAAACAGAACACATTAGGCTTGGTCTGTATACTGAGGAAGATCTGAGGAAGCAGGAAAAGGAATCATTTCTTCTGCAAAGATATTACATGCACGGCACCTCACATTTCCTGGGGCTGGATGTGCATGATGTGGGCCTTAAGGATGAAGAATTCAGACCGGGGATGGTGCTAACCTGTGAGCCGGGAATTTATATTCGGGAAGAACAGCTGGGGATAAGGCTCGAAAATGACATTCTGATCACGGAACAGGGCAACAGGGATCTTATGGAAGACA
>JAXDCR010000315.1:0-6733 GCA_034677845.1 Bacteroidales bacterium
TAAGTATGATGGTGGGCCTGTAATGCATCTCTATGATCCGTGAAGCCACTATGCCGACAACGCCCTTGTGCCATTTTGGGTTGTACAACAGCGTGGAATACCTGTATTTATGTGACAGGGTTGCCAGTTCTCTGAGGGCTTCCCCGGTAATTGTCTTGTCAATATTCCTTCGGTTCTGGTTGTGGTTATTGACCTTTTCGCAGTGGAGCATGGCCTCTTCGGGGTCCTGCGAGACCAGCAATGCCACCGCCTGCTTGCCTGACTCCATTCGTCCCGCGGCATTTATCCTCGGTCCTATTTTGAATACAATATCATCGACTGTGATGGGTTTGTCCTTGATCCCGCTTACGGTGATGATGGCTTTCAGTCCCGTTGACGGCTCCTCGTTGAGCTTCTTGAGGCCAAAATAGGCAAGAACCCGGTTTTCATCGACCATTGGCACAATATCGGATGCAATGCTCACAGCCACCAGATCCAGCAGGCAGGTGAGCTCCCCGAAAGGAATCCGGTTCCTGATGCTGAATGCCTGCAGAAGTTTGAAAGCCACGCCGCATCCCGAAAGGTATTTGAAAGGATAGGTTGAATCATCCCGCTCCGGATCAAGGACTGCCAATGCATCCGGCAGCTGTTCCCCGGGGGTGTGGTGATCGCAGATGATGAAGTCAACCTGGTGTTTTTTGCCAAGGGCTACCTTTTCAATGGCCTTGATGCCGCAGTCCAGCGTAATTATCAGGGAGAACCCATTCTCAATGGCGTATTCGACTCCCCTGGCGGATACCCCGTATCCTTCTGAATAGCGGTCAGGCACGTAATAATCCAGCTGGCTGTGGTATTTCCTGAGGAATGTGTAAACCATGGCCACAGATGTGGTTCCGTCTACGTCGTAATCACCGTATACAAGTATCTTCTGCTTTTTTTCAAGGGCTTCCATCAGACGCGCCACGGCTTTCTCCATGTCATTCATCAGAAACGGATCGTGCAGCTGGTTCAGATCGGGGTTGAAAAAAGCCTTTGCCTGTTCAGCCGTGTGAATACCCCGCTGGATCAGCAGGGTGGCAATGACATCGCTGACACCAAGCGCCCCGGAGAGTTGTCTGATATCCTTCTCCATGCCATTTTCCTTGATTTTCCAGGCCCGCCTCATGTGTCGGTATGCATTGCTGTATAATAAACCTGCAGGTATTAAAAATACAAATTAAACTGATTGTCGGAAAATTAAGGCAAATGTAATACAAAAGCATCAAATCCACTTGACAAGCCCGAAATCCTGCCTGTGCGGGAGATTCCTGTTCTTCGGGAATATGCGGATGCCGTAGCAGAAGGTGCCTGGTTGCTCAATCACAACATCAGCTTCATATACAGCTTTGTCTGCACTGGTGTTGTCAAGCTTGAACTCATAAACAGCGACAATGCGTTCTCCGTTTTCTGTCAGCACAAGCTCAACGCCTACGTCGGCCGGTGATATTTCGTTCAGGTCCAGTACCACTCTGCCTTTATACACCTGTTTCATCCTGACCAGATCTTTCCCTTTCTCAAACACGGAAGCCTCCACCACGCTGATGTTGCTCCATGCGCGGCTGAATCTCTTCTTCCATGAAGAGATACGCTTGGTCAGATCGAATTCATCATTTTCAAGAAGGCGGGTACGCTCATAAAGTCTGCTGTAATATTTCTTTATATAGTCATTCAGCATGCGGGTCGTGACGAAATGGGGAGCGATTGAGGCAATGGAGTTCTTTATCTTGCCGATCCAGTCTTCGGGAACATCATCTTTGTTGCGGTTGTAAAATGAAGGTATTACCTCCTGCTCAAGAACGGAGTAGATTACTTCAGCATCAAGGTCATCCTGCAGCACGGGGTCATCGTATGTGGTTTCATTTGTCAGAGCCCACCCGGCATCAGGCTGGTATCCTTCCACCCACCATCCGTCAAGCACACTGAGATGCAATGTGCCGTTCAGCACTGCTTTCTGTCCGCTGGTACCCGAGGCTTCCAGCATCCTTGTCGGGGTATTCAGCCAGACATCAGCCCCCTGGATCATGATCCTGGCCAGGTTTGCATCGTAATTTGGCAGAAAAAGGATCTTTCCCAGGAATTCGGGTCTCCGGGAAAATTCAACGATCATCTTTATCAGGTCCTGTCCCGCCCTGTCATTTGGATGCGCTTTGCCTGCAAAGAACAGCTGCACCGGTTTGCCCGGTATATTCAGAATTTCGGCCAGCCTGTCCGGATTGCGGAAAAGCAGGTGTGCACGTTTATAGGTGGCAAAACGCCTGGCAAAACACACCGTAAGCGCGTTTTCAGACAGGCCTTTATTTATCGCCACGATGGTTTTGGGATCCTCGTGACGTTTGATCCAGTTGTCCTTTATTCTGTCTTTTATGGTGGCCATCAGCCGTGACCGCAGTTCATGCTTGATGTCCCATATGACTTTGTCAGGGACATCCCGTATCTTCTGCCATGATTCCATCCGGTCCAGGTTATGTTCAAAATCACCTCCGAAGGTTTCACGGTAAAGTTTCTTCCAGCTTTTGGATGTCCAGGTATGGTAATGCACACCGTTTGTGACATAGCCAATGTGCAGTTCCTCGGGCAGGTAACCCGGCCAGAGTTTACCGAACATCTGCCTTGTCACCTCCCCGTGGAGCAGGCTGACCCCGTTCATTTCCTGTGACAGGTGGGCAGCCAGGAAGCTCATGTTGAATTTTTCATTCCAGGCTTTCTTGCTTGAGCGCCCGAGTCCCATCAGTTCATTCCAGCTGATCTTCAGTCTTTCGGGGTAATGTCCTATGTAGACCCTCATAAGGTCTTCCTCGAACTCATCATGGCCGGCAGGTACAGGTGTATGGGTGGTAAAAAGAGTCGATCCCCTGACAATTTCCCGGGCTTCGGAATAGGTAAGGTTATGGTTGTACATATAGCGGCGCATCCGCTCAAGTCCGATGAATGCGCTGTGGCCCTCGTTGCTGTGATAAAGGTCGGGTGTGATGCCAAGGATATCAAGGGCCCGTATGCCTCCGATCCCCAGCAGCAGTTCCTGCTTGAGGCGGTTTTCATTGTTACCGCCATAGAGGGTCGAAGTGACCTCTCTGTCTTCCGGATTGTTGCCCTCAAAATCAGCATCCAGCAGGAACAGTTTAATACGTCCGACAGCAAGTTCCCAGATTCTTGCATGCAGCGGCCTGCCTGGCAGCATCACCGTGATCAGTCTGAAGTTGCCATGTTCATCCCTGACCGGTTTCAGGGGAAGCTTCGAATAATGCTGCAGGTCGTAAGATGACTGCTGTTCTCCTTTTGTGGTGATCAGCTGGGTGAAGTACCCGTACCGGTACAGTAATCCGATTCCGACTATGTTGACCTTCTGGTCGCTGGCTTCTTTGAGGTAATCGCCGGCCAGTATGCCAAGGCCACCGGAATAGATCTTAAGCGAATTATGGATGCTGTATTCCATGCTGAAATAGGCAATCTGCGGTGCGGGATTCACGGTTTCGCTCATATACGCCGTATACCGGCTGTAAACCCTTTCAAGCTTTTCAAGATATTTTCTGTTGCGGCTGAGTTCTACCAGATTTGTGTATTTTACCTGTTCGAAAAGAATGGCAGGGTTCTGGTCGCATTTAGACCATATGTCCGGTTCGATCTCCTCAAAAAGTTCCTGTGCCTCCTCGTCCCATGTCCACCAGAGGTTCTGTGTCAGTTCTCCGAGTTTTGTCAGACCATCCGGCAGCTTTGAGCGCACCACGATCTTGTTCCATGTCGGCGTGATATCTGCCGGGGCCACGTACTCCTGTATCAGTTCACTCGGACGTTCGGCAATCTGCACAAACTGGTCGGCCCGTGTGTCAGCCTGACTGAGAGCCATGTCGTATGCCTGCCTGTAATAGCTGATCAGGGATTTCCAGAGCACGGATTGAGAAACATCATGTGCCGTTTTCCTTGCTTCCTCTATGGCAGAGGCCGGGAATTCAGAAAATGATCGGATTGCCCTGACCATGGCATTTATTACTTCCAAATCGTTTTCGTCGTTTCTGTCGATCACCGTAACACTGTTGCCCGTATCGGGGAAATGAGTCTTTACCCAAAGGCCGAACCCGGCAAGGGTGGTTGTCACGGTGGGAACCGAGAATGCAAGGCTTTCCATCGGGGTGTATCCCCATGGTTCATAATAGGATGGATATACGGTCAGGTCAAATCCGATGAGCAGCTCATAATAGTGATTGTTGAAAATGCCATCGCTGCCGTTCAGATAGGATGGTACAAAGAGAACTTTTACCTTGTCGGCAGGGTCGTTTGACAGGCCGGCCTTTTTAATCCTGTTGAGGATGGGGTCCCATTCTGCATCGTGCAGGTTATGGGTCAGGAATCTGGCGCCAAAGGCCCCGTTGATGACCGGTTCCCGGTTCAGCAGGTCCTTCCGGGGACCATAATGGTTGGCAGGGATCAGCAGATAAGCTATTATCTGGTGCTTCAGTTTATCAGAGCGGTTGAGTTCTCCGAGCGCATCAATGAAAAGATCTATGCCTTTGTTCCTGAATTCATAACGGCCGCTTGTTGAAATAATAAACGCTTCACTGTCAACCTTATCCTGAAGCACCAGCTCTGCCACCTCGATCAACTTTTGCCGGGCTTCATTCCTTTTTGAATCGAACAGACTGCCTTTTGGCACAAAGCTGTCTTCGAAGCCGTTCGGTGTGATGCAGCTGACTTTCTTTTCAAGGAATTTTTCACATTCGACGGCGGTTATTTCGCTTACGGTCGTGAAGGCATCTGCATGGGCTGCGGAAAGTTTTTCAGCCGACTGTTTGGAAACGATGTTGAATTCCTTTGCTATTTCCTCGCTGTTAAACAGCTGAAGATTCTTATACAGAGGCCGGTTGTTTCCGGCAAGGGATCGCCCGAGAACGGTGGCGTGGGTTGTGAAAACGGTACCCACCTGCGGGAGTCTTGATTTCAGATACAGCAGTCCCGTGCCCGTCATCCATTCATGGAAATGAGCTATGATACGGTCATTTGTCGTCAGGTTGAACCGGATAAAGCTCTCAATGACTTTTCCTGCGGCATATCCGAAAAGAACCGGTTCAAGGTAATCCCATTGCCCCGATATGGAATCGAGCCTGTACTGCTCCCAGAGTTCGGCAAGTATTTTATCCTTGTCGGCGAAGAAGTTGGAGAAGTTAAGAGATATGGCTATCGGATAACCGTTTATATTCCAGCGTCCCGTCTTCAGAAAAAGGCCTTCAGATTCAGCCTGTTTTTTCCACAATCCGAACAACAGGGGGTCTTCGATAAATTCCGGATTTGTACCGGAGTCCTCCTTGATCAGGTCAGGGCCAATCAAGATGAAATTATTCTGAAGCTCATTCACGAGGGTGAGTGCCTTGGTTGCAACGACAGTATGAATGCCACCAACCTTGTTGCACACTTCCCAGCTGACTTCAAACAGGTAATCCGGCAATTTCGAATTCATTATGGAGAATATCTTAATTTAAAACAATGACTCACGCACAGATCCGCCAGGGAGAGGCTAAAATAAGCAATGACTTTAATATTTGGGAAAAATGAAAACCTTTTTTCTATTTTCTGTTCAAAGTTTTTAAACGTTTTGCGGAAGAAATGGTTTTCTTTTTTGGTGCAACTATTTTGTTAACAGAGGATTTCAATCTTCGGATTTCTTCCTCATATTTGCTGATAAGCATATCTTTTTCGGCAATTATGCTGTTCAGGTTTTCAATTTCAGTGTCGGTGGAGCTTTCGGGTACCAGGGCATTCAGGCGTACGCCGAAGTCGCTCATCACGTTCATATAATTGATATATGCCTCGTAGGGTGATTCATAGGGATTGAAATATACCGGGAAGGCACCATCTGAAAAGAACTTGGTAGACATAAAATAGAAATGATCGCTGGCCTGCAGGTACTGCCAGTCTTTCAACATCTTCTGATCGTCAATCTTCCTAATTTTAGGGATGAAACCAAAAAGCCTGTTAAATGCATCGACCTGCATGTCATTGCCAAGCCAGGCGGTAATGTCCCGTTCCTCATCGGCCCATGAGATCGGATGCGGCACGCTGATGGTCGAAACAGGCTGCAGGGCGGAAGCAATTTCCCCCGGGGTGCTGAACCGGTAGTTTGAATTATTGTACACTACATTTGGCAAGGCTTTCAGAAACTCAAAAATGCCTGTTTCCATCCACTGATGCTCTCCGAAGGTTTCGTAATCAATGAAAATGTTTACGGTTTCCTCCCGCTTATCAAATTTGTTTAGCCAGCTCACAAACTTTTCAGCGGTGAGGGGAAATTCTGACCATCCATGGTTTGAAAAATTGAAGGCGATGTCATCACTCAGCCTGAAATTCCTCAGAAGCAGCTTAAGCCGCGGATTTACCGCGTTACAGTAAAGATAATTGGGGCTTTTCCAACCCATTATATGTTTTGCCCCTTCTGTCAGCATGGCTTTGAATCCCATTTCAGCCACGTCATTCCCGATCTGGTCTGAATAGATGAGTTCAGTATTCCTGAAGACTGTGGGTTCCTGACCGAAAAGCTCCTTGATTTTTTCCTTGTGTTGCTGAACCTGCCAGGTGAATTCCTGTTTATCTTTCAGTGAAACAAGGGAGTGTGAATAGGTTTCTGCCAGGAATTCGACACAACCGGTCCTGGCCAGTTTCTGAAAACTCTCGATGACTTCCGGGGCGTATATGGCAAGCTGATCAAGCGTGATCCCTGAAATAGAGT
>JAXDCR010000316.1:0-4666 GCA_034677845.1 Bacteroidales bacterium
TTCAATTTGCGAGCAGTGTTACCAATTGTGTGTCTGACAGATAATGATATCCGGATTAGTTATGCTATGCGAATTTATTATTTTTTTCTGAACTGATAAACCTTTTTAATAGATAGCAGAGCTTTCGTCAAGGTTCATAACTGCCTGGAGCAACTCTACACGATCTTGCCTATTTCGGAGTATTCATTTTTCTTTGCCCTGCAGTCCAAGAAAGATACTCGTTATATCCGGAAACTATTTGTTGTCAGGGTCTACAGCCGGCGAGCTGCTCACGCTCCATTTCCTGATCTCTTGGAAGTGTCAAAATCACAGGATGTTAATTACCATACCTGTCCCTCCGGACCGACAAAAGGTAGGACAAAAATCCTATCTTTTTTTTCAATAATATCGAGTTCTTTAAATGATCAATTTGAAGAGGCGTGACCAATCCATAGGCCACCTTTTCAATTGCGGTCACAATCTGATCCATTATTTTGTACAATTCCCTTTCACCCTTTTCCCTGTTTGAAAGGTCATATTAATGTCATAAATTATGAACGATTGAATTCATTAACCTAATCATACACACTATGTGGGAAGAATTTATTCTAAGAAGGGGATTCAGGAATGTAATCAAGGGAGGAAAAACAACTGGTTTCCAGTTCAAGATCACAATTCCTTATTACCGGGGATTGTGGGTATCCGCTTCATTCCAGGGATTTGCCGTCAGGGTTGACGGGGTCGTCTACCCGAAGGACAAAATATCCCTGAAGATTGGAGACAAGACCTACCGTCTTGCTGATGTCGACCTGTATTACGACAATTTCTGGTATTACGGGCAACCTTGTACGGTGGTGGTTGAAAAGGCAGGGGGACTGCCCGACGGTCTGCATAAGGTTGAATGCGGCATTTTTTACGAGAATTCATATGGCACCAAAGAACCGCCCCCTCCCGGTTATGATTTTCAATGGGCAGGAGGATTCGGGCTGGGTCGGGCCCAGACGACCGACACAAGGGATCCGATGGCGGGACTGAGAGTTTGCGCTATGGACCTTGTGCTTGTTATCTGATCTTTATATGTCTTATAAATATTTCGAAAGAAATGAACCGCAAACAATTTATAGCCACAATAACAACAGCCTCGGCCAGTGCTGTTGCCGCATCGGGTATGGCGCTCGGCCATACGACGCTTCCTGAGAAAGAGTCACAGCCGGAGCAGACAATCCCGGAACATAAGGTAAAAAGAGGCGTTTCTATTTACAGTTACCAGCGTGCTATGATGGAAAGAGGCATGACGCTGGAGGACTGCCTGGAAGAAATGTCAGACATGGG
Organism: Bacteroidales bacterium; assembly: GCA_034677845.1. GTDB lineage: Bacteria > Bacteroidota > Bacteroidia > Bacteroidales > UBA10428 > UBA5072. Next base: position 1,312 of record JAXDCR010000316.1, read on the forward strand.
GGCATACGGAGTTGAATACATGCTTCATGCCATGCCGGGCGAATACCCAAATGTTTCAATAAAGTTCATCGACAACTGGTGGAAAATGATGGATAAATACGGAACGATCCCTGACACCATGACCGGTTTCGTTGAAAGCTGCAGAAGGCTTAATTGGATGACGGTAGAGGAAAATGTCGAATTCCTTGAGCGCGATTTTAAAATCTGCAAAGCTCTGGGTTTTAAAAATGTAAGGCTTGGTCCACCGCTTTGGGTGATTGAAAGGGCAATTCCTGTGGCGGAAAAGTACGGATTGTGGATGGGACTTGAGATACATTCGCCGATGCCGTTGAGATCTGCTTATATTGATTACGTGATCAGACTGGCAGAGAAATTTCCCCATGCCATAGGATTCCAGCCTGACATGGGAATCTTCCAGAAGTACCCGAGACCCTTCACACGTGAACTGGCTGTGAGGGCAGGCACGCTGACAAGAGACATCGCCCTTTATATAGAAGAGGCATATAAAAAAGGAACTGACAAGGCCGAGGTTGCTGCAAGGGTAAAGGGAATGAAACCTAAAGAGGGAGATACAGCCTATATAGAAACTGTTTACAGGGCAGGTGCCAGCTGCAACGACCCGAAGGACCTTATTCCTTTGATACCGTATATCAAGCATATTCATGGTAAATGCCATGAAATGACAAAAGGCAGCGAATTCACGGACACCACCATGATATATGATCAGGTGCTCCCTGTACTTGTCCGGAATGGCTTTGACGGGTATATTGCCACTGAATATGAGGGACAGAGGGTAGGGGGACTCGATGACATTGATGAGATCGAGGAAGTGCGTCGTCACCAACTCATGATGAAAAGAATACTGGGTGTTTAAAATTTTTTATTAGTCTTTTATTATGGTTTTTAACTGCCGGTAAAGCACGAATGCCGGCAGCAGTTATTCAGTAGAGGTATTTTTATAAAGACATTAACATTTAACCAAGAAATATGCAAAACAACAGTAAAAATCAGGCCGGAATTTCAAGGCGTAATTTCCTCGGCAGGGCAGCAGGAACCGCTGCCGCATTCACCATTGTTCCAAACCGTGTTATGGCGGGAATGGGTCACAGACAACCAAGCGACACAGTCAATGTTGCCGGTATCGGTGTAGGGGCGCAGGGTGCTTCTGATATCCAGCAGCTGAAATCCCCATCGACCCCGGTTGTCAGACCTCAGCGTACATCAACCGGTCAGCCTTACACAAAAGAACAGCTTGCACAACAGGGACAGCAGTCAGCGGCACCGGCCCCGGCTGCTACTTCAGTTCCTGCTGAAGCACCTAAATATCCAAACTTCCTGGCAGGATCGACGCTGTTTGCCTCTTCGGGGAGTGGTCAGAAGGACTATGCGAACATATATGCGCTATGCGATACTGATCCAGATTTTTCAGGATACCTGATAAGAGGTTATCCTGGTGCAAAGTTCTATACTGACTGGCGTGTGATGCTCGAAAAGGAAAAATCAATTGATGCCGTGCTTATCGCCACGCCTGATCACAATCATGCCCCCATTGCCGCTGCCTTTATAAAAGAAAAGAAACATGTTTATGTTGAAAAGCCCATGGCAAAGACGGTTTTTGAATGCCGCAGACTGGCAGAGCTGGCAAAGGAATACAACGTGGTGACCCAGATGGGCAACCAGGGGCATGCCACTGAGGGTACCAGGCAGACTGTCGAATGGATTCAATCCGGTGTCATCGGAAGTGTAAGGGAAGTGTATATGTCCACCGACCGCCCGATATGGCCCCAGGGTAATCTCCGGCGTCCGGCAGGAATAAAAGTCCCAAAAAACCTGAATTATGATGTATGGCTGGGACCGGCTCCCGAAAAGCCCTATCACCCGGATGTTCTGCATTTCAACTGGCGCGGCCTGTGGGACTACGGAAGCGGTGCCATGGGTGACGGGGGTGCACATGAATTTGACACGCCTGTCTGGTCATTGAACCTTGACAAATGCGATAAAATCAAAGTGCAGGCTGTTGCCACTCCCTTCAATAATGAATATTATCCGCAGGCAGAATGGATCACCTACCAGTTCCCGGAAAGGTACGTGAAGGGGGTTGGTTATATGCCCCCGGTAAAGGTAACCTGGTGTGACGGGGGACTTATGCCGCCAAGGCCTGATGTGCTGGAACCGGGACGATCCCTGGCCTATTGCACTGTTTACTATGGAGATAAAGGCATCCTGGTCCAGGGAAGTCACGGTTCAATGCCGCAGCTGGTACCCTATGATCCCGGATTCAGGGGACCGGAACCATGGATTGAAAGAACTTCCAATAATTACGTGGATTGGATCGAGGCCATAAAAGAAGGGAAAAAATCGCACAACGATTTTTCCTATGCCGCAAAGCTGACTGAAATATCGCTCCTAAGCAATATTGCACTTAAAACAATACCTTCTAACACGATCCTTGAATATGACGTGCCGTCGATGAAGGTGACAAACCTCCCGGCAGCCAACGATTTCATACACTATCAGTATCGTAACGGGTGGACTTTATGAAAAACAATTAAAATATAAAATAACCAGAGGCAATAATGCAATTTGGTCAGGTAGAAATTTTTAAAAAGGATAAATAGCGGGTTATTGGATCTGCAGTGAAGCAAAAGTGCCGGAGCAGACTTGCAGGCTATGTTACTTTACAATTGTCAATACCCCGGGTTTTGTGTCAAAGTGGGTTTTCCGTTAACAAGGCTGTTCTCAATGGCTGCCTCAGGAATGGGCAAACAGGCATCCGGTATCGTTGTAAAGATGGCATATTTAAGATAATCAAACCTTTCCTGCTCGACCTGAAGGAATTCATTGAATATCTCTTCGCCTTTCCCGAAACGCACCACGTCGTAAAACCTTTGTCCCTCGGTACCCAGCTCAAGGGTGCGTTCAAAAAGGATGGCATCCAGTGCTGTGGATCGTTCACTGAAAGGATCTTCCGGTCCCCCTTTGGGATACAGGCCGATGCGGTAGTTGGCGGCATCGGTGATGCCGTCTTCTTTTTTGACCCGGTTGAGGGGACTTCCGGCGTTGTCCATCATCCGTTGCCTGACGCGGTTGACCAGGTCCCTCGCATGGTCGAGGCTGCCTACGCGTGCTTCACATTCGGCAGCCATCAGCAGCACATCGGCAAACCGTATTACTTGTATGTTCATCGCAGATTTCATGCCGGACGGTTTGAGGCCGGCGGTGAATATTCCCTCCTGCGATTTCCATACCAGCCACTTCTTGCACATATAAGGGCCTCCATGCAGCTGACTGCGTATCCACGAGCTTCCGGGAAAGCTGCCATAGTCCAGGCAGGGTATCCCCCTCCGGCACAGGG
>JAXDCR010000317.1:0-6212 GCA_034677845.1 Bacteroidales bacterium
GCCTGTCTAAAAAATAGTACTTTATATATTGATAATAAATGGATTACGTCTAGTATTATATGGTTTTTCTTGGTTTGCCATAATACCGTGCAGCTCCATTCTTCAATTTTTTAATCGCGATGATACATGGCAGTTTAAAGTTACAAGAGACTTAAATGAAAAAGTGCCCGCCAGGCATAATAAATTTCAAGGAAAGAGGGTTTGTCGAAATGATATGGCGGTTCACATAAAGCGGACCCTGTGAAGTTCTTTGCCCATGCAGGGAGAAAGAACTCACAGGGTACCGGACTCCGTATGGGAGCATGAAGATTTCCGCAGAAACACCTGGGCGGATATCATCGGTTTAATCAATAGTCCGTTTGCTGAGGATTGAAATTACACCAGCCTTCTGTCCAGTCTTCGTTTCCAAAAGCCCCCCTGAAGCTGACCGGAATAAAGAAGGGATCAGTCAGTCTCAGGTTCGAGAAAGAGGCTCCGCCAAGCATGGCAGAACCGGCAGCCGGCATGAAATCAGGGTTAGTCAGATTAAAGGGATCTTTAAGTTGGAGCAGATCATTGGTTGCCCTGATGTCATTGTTTCTGGAAGTGGATGTAAACCAGGTTTCAGCATCAGCCAGGTAGGTTGTGTTATAATTGCCAGTCATACCTGCCATGACACTGTTTTCAACCTGCAGGATATTGGCAGTTGCCTGTGCAGGCGAATCGCCCTTCTGGCCGTCAATATACAACCCCGTTGGCCAACCGGCAAAAATTGTATTGTATATTGACAACCTGGTTCCGCGGCGCAGGTGCATGGCATTCCTGTAAAGTGAATTTATTGTCGTTGAAGACGTTGCAAGGGGTCCGAATACGCTTCCGTTTGAAAAAACGGGGGCCGTGACAGGTGTCAGGGTTGAACCGTCGGCATCATTGTCTGATTCAAAACCGTTTGACTGCGACTGGTCGGCGCTGGCCGGATCGCGCAGGGAGACAAAGAACTGCACCTTTCCGACAAATCCGTTGTCGGTGTCAAAATCATCATCCCAGCCCCTGAAAGCCACCAGGTATTTGGCATTTACCGTTCCCCCGAACCACTCAAACGAATCGTCACCTGAATAGGATACCTGAACATGATTGATGGTTGTGCCTGAGCCGACAGCGTAAAGCGTTAGTCCGTTGATCTCGCTGTTGGCGGTTGCGGTAAGCGGTATGCCCGGAAACTCGATCCGCACATATTGCAATACCCCTGAGTTGTCGCCAGCGTCAGTACCGCCATAACTGGAGCCAATACCGCCTTCGGCAATGCCCACTCCGGTGCCGTTATCATGCTTGTTTGTGGGAGCCTTACCGCACAATACCAAGCCGCCCCAGTCGCCGTAAGCCCGTTGTCCCTTTGGTTTGTCAGAGGTAAAAACAATCGGACTGGTTTGCGTGCCCTGAGCCATTATCTTGGATCCTCTCTCAATGATCAATGCAGCTTTAGTGCCTGAGATGCCCTTGATGATGGTTCCCGGTTCTATGGTCAGTATGGCGTTGTTTTTCACATATACGAATCCTGACAGGAAGTACCTGGCATTTGCATACCACCTGGTATCAGCGGATATTTCACCGCTAACGGTTATCTGCTGTCCGTTCGAGGGAATCACGGTTATGTCACAGCTAACCTGCAAAGTTGGTTTTTCCTGTGAAGTGGCTGTAATTATGGCGGTTCCGAGAGCCACACCTGTCACAACACCGTCTTCGACAGTGGCCACGGCATTATCGCTTGATGCCCAGGTAATGTTCTGGTTAGTTGCATCAACCGGGTCAAAGATGACATTCAGGTTTATACTGGAGCCAACCATCACATCTGCCGTAACCTTGTCAAGGTTAATGGATATCAGCTCAATATCCTTTTCACATGATGATGCAAAAGCAAAGAATACAGCAAGGGCTACAGGAAAGGTAATCCATCTGATTTTTGTTCTCATGGCTGTTAAATTTTGTTTTATAATTTGTTTTTCAATTGTTTAGTAATCAGCGTTTATAAATTTCCACCCGATCAACGCCACGTACTTCTCCCATTCAGGCTGTCAGCGACAACTTTCAGTTGGTAAATCCTTGTATTAGCCTACAATTTCAGGGAGAGGCCAAGGGAAAGATACCTTCCAGGGTAAAATGTTCTTGTATATTGTTTGTTGTCAAATTTTTTCAGTCGGGTGTCAGTACCATCTGAATAAGCAGTCATATCAACCACCGCATTGATGGTCTGCACATATTCGATCTTTTCATTGAGCAAATCTTTAATCCCCCCTTTAATTTCCAGATGCCTGCCAATGGATTTGCTGACAGTCAGATCAATGACGTTTCGGGGCATTTCATATATGTCGGGGATATCTTCCCATTTATTGGGAGATGGTCTGCCGACGGCTACAATTCTTTTACCGATAACATTATACAGCAGGCTGACCATCACTCCTTTCATTTCGTTCTGGTAATATAAGCCTGCATTGATTATGTAGGGTGATTGCCCTTCGAGAGGCCTGTTGCGTGAAAGGCTGCCTTCGGGGAACTTAACTCCGCTCTTTATAAGAGAACCATTCATTACCAGGATGAAATTTTCAAATCCTGAAATAAAAGCAAGCGACTTCTTAACTTCTGCTTCCACACCTGTACTGTAGGCAGATTCGACATTTTCAAATGAATATTGTGTGGGATTGTTGCCGAATATTATCTGTTCAATCGGGTTGAGGAATCTCTTGTAAAATACTCCGATATTGAATGTTTCGCCTGGTGACGGGTATAATTCATATCTCAGATCGAAGTTCCGGATATATGCCTGTTTGATGTGAGGAGCTCCGTATATGCCGGCATTTTGTTCAAAATCAACATAATAGAAAGGGGCAATCTCTCTGAATTCCGGCCGGTTGATTGTCATTCCATAAGCCAGTCTGACAAGGCTGTTCTCATTGAAAAGATAGGTTATGTTGGCAGAAGGGAAAAAATTCAATGTATCCCTGTCAACCGTCACCTTAATGGCTGAAGCCTGCTTGTAGCTTGAAAGTGTCTGCCGGTTTTTTTCTGCTCTTAGTCCCAAATAAACAGTAAACTTCTTATGCACGGGTATCTGTAAGGACAGATATCCTGCAAGTTGATCGTTACCGGCAACGTAGGAATCTGAAAGGGCAGTTACCTCGGTAAGCCTGATACCGTTGGTAAGATTGATATTCTCATCTGTGAATATCCGTTCAACCGGCAATGTGGTCTGACCGAAGGTGGATTCAGGACTGCCCTTGGCATATCCGAAGTTTCTGGCATGAAAGTTCCTGTCTTTGTTTTCGAGATAAAATCCTGTTTTGATTTCGGGGTTAAATCCACCCAGGTTTAGTTTCTTTGTCAGGTTTAAGGCAGCTGACAGCGTGTTTTCATTCAGGTTAATCCACATTCTTGACACGGAAGAAAGGTCAGCCTGATCGGCAAACAAAAGCATGTACCTGTCAGGGTCAGCATCATCGCGAATATAGCGGTAGCGCTTGGTGTCGGGTTCTCTTTTATCGGAAGAGGCATAGCCCAGGATCCAGGTGATCTTTGTGTTTCCTTTCTTAAATGAATGGTCACCAGCCAGCTGGCCTGTATAAATGAATCTGCTCAGGTACCTGAGCTCTTCAGACCTGATGTATCTGCCGTTGTTGTACCACTCCCTTCCTTCCCTTGAAATTGAACGGGATGAACCATACTGGTTTATAAGGTTGCGCCATTCAATACGCGTGCTCCTGCCGAGATAGAATGAAGTGTTGTTCATCAGCGCGATCCTTGCCGAGTTTGCGTATTGCTCATCAACGAACTGGTTGAGATAAGAAGGTTTGTCGTTAACATAATCATAAATGGAATAGTCTGTATTCCGTATCTTTTCCGAACTATTAGATATACTGTATGTTAATGCAGTAACATTGCCGATTGTATGATTTCCGAGTTTGAGTTTCCGGTTGATGCTGGCAAGGAATTTCTGGTCGGGATAAGCTGTGGCCGGAAGTAACCTCCAGTCATTATTCAATTCCCTTCCAAGCACGGTGATCTTTTCCCGTACATTCGGATTGGTTGCCGATTCATACTCATTTAAATGGGCAGGCATGTCACCGGGCAATGCCCTTGAACCGTCATCAAGACCGAGCCAGTCTGTACTGCTTGCAACAGGTTTATAGAATGTTCCGAAAGTTGAATTTTCGCTGAATCCAGCGCTGTATGAAAAGGTGGTTCCGTTTCTTTCAGGCAGGTTAATAGTTGTGATTCTGACAAATCCGCCCGAGAAGTCAGCTGGCAGTTCTGCTGCCGGTGATTTGATAATCATGATGTTCTCAATCATTGAGCTGGGAATGATATCAAATGAAAATGCCCGAACATCGGCCTCAGCGCTGGGAGTGGCCGCACCATTCAGCCAGACATTGTTATAGCGTTGCGAAAGTCCCCTTACAACAAGGAACTTGTTGTCCATGATTGTCATGCCCGGAATCCTTTTGACAACCTCTGAAGCATCCTTATCCAGGGTTTTTGATATTTGCTGGCCGGAAATCCCGGTTGCAACAAATTTGCTTTCCTTAATATCGGTGATGACAGAAATCTCTGAATTTGTTTTTCTGATTGCGGTGACAGTTATTTCGCCGATATCGACAACGTCTGCTTCCATTTCAATGTCAACGGTAGTGGTTTTACCGGCCTCGACTGCCACATTATCAATGATCCTTGCGGCATATGAAACATAGGAAATTTTAAGATTGTAGCTGCCAGGCTTGAGATTTGTCAGAATGTACTGGCCGTCGGCGTCAGTGATGGTGCCGACGGTGGAACCTTCAACCTGGATGGCGGCTCCGATAAGTGTTTCTGAGTCGGCTTTGTCAGTGACTTTTCCCTGAATCGAACCTGTTTGTCCCTCTGCCCCTGCAGATATGAACAAGACAAAAACCAGAATGATAGCAACACTCTTTTGCATTAGATTATTCATATTCCATAATTGAGGTTATCCTAAAATCATCGGTGCAAAAATCAGATAAATAAACAGATGCACTGGTTACAAACCGGTTAAGAATTGGTAATGTTTGGGTTAACGAAGCAAGGCTGTCAGCTATTCCGGCGGATGCTTTGTGCCAGGCATCCGTTCAATGACTGATGATGCCTGTTCAGTCTCCCCGTTAAGACAGTAATGGCAAGCTCAAGGGGTTTGAAACAGATTTTTAGATTTGGCCGTCAGTGAAATTATGGCAGGATAAGCCTATGACTGAATCATCAGTGATTTGGACAAAGTAAACAAAAATTCTAACCCCGATTCAGCCCTGTTTTTAACCGTTATATCACCCTTATGGAATTGCACCGCATTTTTAACGATCGACAAGCCCAGGCCGGTGCCTCCCTTTTTCCTGTCCCTGCCTTTATCAACCCTGTAAAAACGTTCAAACAGCCGGGTCAGATCCTCTTCCGGCACCCCTGTTCCGGTATCGGAAAATGAAAAATAGCAGAAGTCCTCGTCTTCCATGTAATTGTCAATGGCAACGGTGATATTAATGCCTGCATGATCGATTGCATTGTTTAAAAGGTTACTGAAGATTGAGAACAGCAGGGTGGTATTCCCGTTCAGCTCCAGGTCCTCGCGAAGGTTAATCCGCAATGAAATGTTGCGTTCCCTTAATTTTACCTGAACTTCGCTGATGACGTCGCTGACAACATCATAAACGTTTACTTTTTCAATATTATAAAGGTTCCCGGCTTCCTCAATTTTCGTCAGAAGCGAAATGTCATCGATCAGGGCAGAAAGGCGGCAGGATTGAAAATAAGCCCTGCGGATAAAGTCATCGGTCGTTTTGGTGTCAGGATGCTGGCTGATGATGGTCTCCAGAAATCCTTTCACAGAACTCACCGGGGTTTTCAATTCATGTGCAATGTTTTCAGTGATCTGGCGCTTAAGGATTTTTCTTTTGGCAGCCTTGGTCACATCATGAATGGCAACCTCAAATGAATCGTCAGTAAAAAAGAAACACCTGACATCAAATACCTTACCGTTTTTATTTATGGTAATCTCGTATGACCGTGTTTTATCTTTGTGGATTTTATTTTCCTGGGGGATGTTTTTCCCGATGAAACTCAACAATGGTAAAAAATCCGTTACCTGAAATAATTCATTTGCCGAGTAAAGTCTCTGATCACTTATATGGTTGATGAACTGAATGAAATGGTTGTTGTTAGCTATAATCTTTCTGTCTTTT
>JAXDCR010000318.1:0-2703 GCA_034677845.1 Bacteroidales bacterium
GAAAAGGGGCGGAATGTCAAAAAGCCTGTCCTTGATTATGTGCAGGTTCTGTATGAACCTCAGCACTTTTGTCTGACCCCCTCCGGTGCAATGGATCATCCCGTGGATCGCAGGTCTGAACTGCCCGATCATCTGCCTGACTACCGGGGCATAAGTTCTGGTGGGCGACAGCACCAGGCGTCCCGCATCAAGACCGGTTTTTTCGATCAGTTGGGTGAGGCTGTAGCCTCCCGTGTAAACAAGCGACTCAGGTATTTCAGGATCAAATGATTCCGGGTATTTGGCTGCCAGATAATGCGAGAATACATCATGGCGGGCTGAGGTCAGGCCGTTGCTTCCCATACCTCCGTTGTATGCATTTTCATAGACTGCTTGTCCTGAGGATGACAGTCCCACAATGGCATCCCCCGGTTGAATGCTGACCTGTATGACATCCCTGCGTCTCATCCGGCAGACCACGGTTGAATCGACAATGATGGTGCGGACCAGATCAGCCACATCGGCGGTTTCACCTCCTGCCATAAAAACATGAATGCCCCATTTTTCAAGTTGTGCGATCACTTCCTGAAACCCTTCGAAAATGTTTTCAAGCACTTCAGCAGGTATTTTTTTACTGTTCCTGCCTATTGTCGATGACATCAGGATGTTATCCACCGCTCCCACGCACAGCAGGTCGTCTATGTTCATGATCAGGGCATCCTGGGCTATTCCCTTCCAGACGGATGCATCACCCGTTTCCTTCCAGTATATATAGGCAAGTGAAGATTTCGTGCCTGCCCCGTCGGCATGCATCACCAGGCAGTGCTCACTGTCACCTCCCAGCACGTCGGGAAGTATTTTGCAGAATGCCCCGGGAAACAGTCCCTTTTCCATATGGCGCACCGCATGGTGAACATCCTCCTTCCTGGAAGAAACGCCGCGCCTGTAATACCTTGAAAGGTCTGTCATCCGTGATCAGTCTAAAGCGCTGCAAAGTTAATAAAACTGAAGGACTATATCAGTCATATGAAGGCAAGATAATAAAGAGACTGAAAATCAGTTCCGGACTCAGATCAGCAGGTATGTCACCAAAAAAGGGTGTCCCGGACCGGGACACCCTAACATACACCTGAACCTATCTAACCAAACCCTAAAAGAAATGTACCTTGCGGGTTGTGGCATCATTCATGCCACCAGCCTGTTTTCCCTGTCGTAGCCCTTCAGAACTTCCATCAGCCTTTTGCGCGTAAAAAAAATCCTGCTTTTTACCGTACCCAGTTTGAGGCCAAGGGCATCTGCAATTTCCTTGTATTTATATCCCTGAAGATGCATTTTGAACGGCAGCCGCAGTTCATCTTCCAGCCTGTCAATATGATTTTCAATTTCATGCACAGAATAAGATGATTCCGGTCCCTCCAGGCCTGATTCCTTACCCAGATTCAGGTAATACAGGTCATCGGTGTTGTCAAAAGTCGTATGGGACTTGATCATCCGTCTGTAATTATTTATAAATGTATTTTTCATTATGGTAAAAGTCCAGGCCTTCAGGTTGGTATCCTCAGCGAACTTATCCCTGTAAGATATGGCTTTATAGAAAGTTTCCTGCAACAGGTCGCGGGCATCTTCCTTATTTGAGGTAAGGCTCATGGCAAACCTTCCCAGGCTGTCCTGCAATCCTGTGAGTTCGTAGTTGAATTCAATTGCTGTCATTGCAGTAAATTTTGTTCACCAAAATTACATAAAATTTAAACAATAGCAAAATTATTTATAATTAGTCTTATTAAAATTTGTTAAAAAATGCAAAAATTTTCCGCTGATGGCTTTAGCAGGATAACGTCAATGGAGGTGAAGGAACAATGGTAAAGGTGAATAATCCGGCATACTTACGATAAAACGGTGACCGCATCGATAAAGGGTGCCAGATTCTGAAATAATGTCTAACTTAATCATTGATAAAATTATACAATATATTATAAGGTCTTTTTATCTTAATATATCGCATTGACCAGGGCTCCGGCCATAAATCACATACAGATTCTTAAGTGATATTTGTTCACCTGCAAGTCTGATTTAAAGAAAAATCAGACAGCAGGGTTACGGGGACAGATCTTTTCAAGCTCCGCAATAAACCCGTATGGAGAGGATACAACGCGGATGTTGGCAGGAATTGTGCCGGCGGTGCCCGATGCAGGAGAAGTGTAAATAATAATTCCCTGTTCAGGGAATGAGGAAGCCAGTTTTTGTGAAAAGGAAAATAACCTGTTGTCGTCTCCGGATGACATGAAGGAAGTTGCCAGGTAATTTACTCCCAGCGCACGGGTAAGGTTTTCCAGTTCATGAAGGGGAACGGACTGGCCGAGGTAGGTTGTTTTGAAATGCCTTTTCCTTGCCAGGTAACAGAAAAACAGCAGGCTGATCTCATGCCATTCGCCTTCAGGCAGAAAAAACACCATATTTTTTTGGTTGTCATTCTGTTCCCTGACAAGTCCGTCAAGGGCGACAAAAAGCTTCTGGCGGATAAGGTTTGAAACAAAATGTTCCTGCAGTGGGGTAATATATCCGGTCTGCCACAGCAGTCCCACTTTTTCGAGAAAAGGAAAAATCACCTGGATGACCGCCTCCTCAAATCCATACTGAATCACGCACCGTGCCAATGTCTGTTCAAAGCTGAACTCATCCATGTCTATCATGGCGTGCACAAGGTTTTCGATCCGGGCGGTCACC
>JAXDCR010000319.1:0-3736 GCA_034677845.1 Bacteroidales bacterium
GGCAAGGCAACCATGGTTGCCTATGTCATGCTGCTGCTTTTCCTTTTCATCGGTGAACCCTTTCTGAATCTTTTCGGTGTTGATGTTTCCTCATTTGCCATCGCCGGATCCTTTGTCCTTTTTTTTATAGGACTTGAGATGGTGCTCGGCATTGAAATCTTTAAATATGACTCCTACCGCAATTCATCGATTTTTCCCATTGCCTTCCCTTTGATAGCCGGGGCCGGCAGCCTGACCACCATTATTTCCCTGAAGGCCGAGTATGATCTGTGGAACATTTTCATTGCCCTTACCCTGAACATGGTGGTTGTATACCTCGTCCTGAAAGCAACCCGGCTGGTTGAAAAACTGCTGGGCGCCTCCGGCATACTTATTCTGACCAAGGTTTTTGGCATCATCCTCCTTGCCATTGCAGTGCGCCTCTTCTTATCCAACACCGGCATTCAGGTAGGCAATGGCCCATAAAGTTGACTTGTATACTGACGGTGCGGCCAGCGGCAATCCGGGGCCCGGAGGTTTTGGTGTTGTGCTTGTCTCAGGTACCCACAGGAAGGAAATCTCAGAAGGTTTCAGGATGACCACAAACAACCGGATGGAACTGATGGCTGTAATCAGGGGACTCGAGGCGCTGAAAAAGGAAAACTGCGAAGTCACCGTGTATTCAGATTCAAAATATGTCGTTGACGCTGTCGAAAAAAGGTGGATATTCGAATGGGAGGCAAAAAACTTCAGAAAAAGAAAAAATCCTGATTTGTGGATCCGGTTTCTGAAAGCTTACCGGAAACACAGGGTCAGCTTCCGTTGGATCAAAGGCCATGCGGAAAACCCGCTTAACGAACGCTGTGATTTTCTTGCCGTGCAGGCATCCAAAGGTGACAACCTGCAGGATGATGAAGGATACCTTGAAGTTACGGTGTAACATACTGGTCATTCCTTTCGTTTTATACAGGGCATACCCCGGCTGAGAATGACGGTTATCCGGGTGTCTGAGCCCAAACACCGTATATGCCGGAAGGAAATACAATCATAAAATTCAGGGGACCGGTAAAGTATGACACCATAGGTGAGCTTATCGGCGAGCTTAAGAAATGTGTTCATCGTCATTGCATTAATACGAGCACTTATAAAAAACTCCTGCTGGTGATGATTGAATCACTTGAAAATATCATGAAATACAACGAATACCCGGCGATAAGAAGAGAACCTGATAACGAACCGCACCCGGAAATCATGATCCGGAAAAGGCACAATCAGTATTCGGTAGTGACCTCGAACCTGCTGAAAAATGAGAATGTGGATAACCTCCGTGACCGGATAGATTATATGAACAGCCTTGACCGGCAGGGTTTAAAGGACTATTACAAGCATGTCATCACAAACGGTGAATTCAGCCAGCAGGGAGGGGCGGGATTAGGTCTGATTGAAATGGCCAAAGTGTCACCCTACAGGATACACTACAGCTTTCATCCCTACAATGCGGATTATTCAAGATTTACACTAAGGGTAACGTTAAATGACAGAACCCCGGTCTGAATGAATTTGTCCCTATTATGGCCGCTTTTCCAGCAACACTATATTCCATTCGGTAAGGACATTCAGTGCATGTTTTATTTCCCTGCGGCAATCATCATCCGATAAATAATACTTTTTGGCAAATGTGCGGATCACATAATCCAGGTTTTGCCTGTGATAAGCTGCCAGCAGCAGGTCAGCGTTAAAATCCCTGAAGGAGAATCGGTTGGTGTTCTTTGCGTCTTTAGCGTAAATGATCACTTCACCGTTGGACTTTCTTTCCAGCTTGTAGTCAGGATTAATCGAAAGGATGCCTGAATCCGGCAGGTCGCGGCAAAAAATATTCTCCGCCATGGCAAGGAAAAACAACAGCGACAAAGGCTTCAGGATGAGTGTTTGGGACCAGGAAACCGGAGATGCAAAGGCATTCATATCTTTCTTTATTAAGACCCGGATCAATATGCTTCGGTTGGAACAGTCATTCCTGATTTTATGTACTTGAAAAGCCGATATTAAAATTACACATTCCGGCAAATAAAACAATGTAACGAAAAACCCTTTCTGTCAAATTCCGCATGGTTTGCCTTCTCAGACATCAGACAAATGCCGGTCATCAGTCTCTCCTTCCTAGCAACATGAAAAGAAAGTAAAGCAACATGGCGAGAGATGACAGGGCAGCAACCACATAACTGTAAGCAGCCCATTTAAGCGCATCCTTTGCCTGGTCATGTGTGCCATAACCGGTTATATTGGTCTGGTTGAGCCATGCAAGTGCACGCTGGCTGGCATTAATCTCCACAGGAAGTGTCACCAGTGCAAAAAGAGTGAAAACGGCATAACAGGCAATGATAACCGTTAATGCAAGTTCGAAGCTGAAAATCCGCTGAAAAGCAAAAGCGCCAAAGAACATACCTATGAAGATTATGTTCAGTATTCGGGCGCTTATATTCTGGATGGGTACCAGCGCAGAACGGAACTTAAGGGGTGCGTAAGCCTGTGCATGCTGGAGGGCATGTCCGCATTCATGGGCAGCCACGGCAGCTGCTGAAACATTACGGCCGCTGTAAACCTCCTGGCTGAGATTGATTGTCTTTGTGACAGGATTGTAATGATCCGTCAGCTGCCCCTGCACGGATGTAACCCTGACATCTTGAATCCCGTTTTCCGTGAGCATTTTTTCAGCCACCTCCCTGCCCGACATGTTGTAGTTGACAGGTAATCTGGAATACCGGTTAAAGCGTGATTTGATCTGAGCGCTCACAATAAGGCTCAGCACCATAAATACAACCAAAATTAGGATCTGACCCGCTGATATCATTGTAATCTGAATTTATAATTTGTATTTTAGGCCAAACAAATAACCTGCCAATTTAGTTCATTTCATGCCGAATGTCAAATTGTCAGAACCCGGAAATCAATGAGTGATCAAATTAAATACCACATGTATGAGGGGTTTTTTATGGGTATTACCGGCCATCGCACTGGCCGCAGGTTGTCAAACGGGCTCCGTAAAAATGGAAAAAGAACTGAGCCGGTTGATCGCTGATCTTGAACTACAGGTCAGGGATCTTGAAAAAAAGACCAACATAGCTTATTTCGACGCGGTGACTTCCGGAAAACAGGAAGTCTATGATACTTACAGCAGGCTGAATATTCAGCTTTCAACAGTCTATTCAGACAGGGAGATCTTTTCACGTCTCAGGGAACTCAGGGAATCGGGAAAAATAAGGGATTCGCTGCTGGCAAGGCAGCTGGATATCCTGTATAACACATTCCTGGCAAACCAGATGGACAAGGAAAAGCTTGAAGCCATCATAAAGGCACAAACGGATCTTGAACAGAAATTCTCCACCTACAGGGCGCTTATCGACGGAAAAGCAATCTCTGACAATGATATTGATTCCGTCCTGAAGAATTCAAATGACAGCAGGGAACTTGAAAAATTCTGGCTTGCCAGTAAACAGATCGGCGATACAGTCGCTGCCGATGTGATCAGCCTCGTAAGGATGCGCAATGCGGTGGCAAGGGACCTGGGTTTTTCGAATTACCACGATATGTCGCTCAGGCTGTCAGACCAGGATCCTGAGCAGGTTGAAAAACTCTTTGATGAACTTGACGAACTCACGCGCGATGCCTTTGCTTCTCTGAAAGCCGCTATGGATCAGAAGCTTGCTGCAAGGTACCATGTGCCAACCGGAGAACTCATGCCCTGGCATTACCAGAA
>JAXDCR010000320.1:0-3933 GCA_034677845.1 Bacteroidales bacterium
AAACTGACACAGATCGGAAAAGTCAACCTGGTGCTGGACAAGTGCGTGGTTGTCAGTGATCTCACGGCATGCGGCTCATGCTCGGAACATTGCCCCACCCAGGCAGTCAGGATGGTGCCCTATCATATAGACAACCTCACCATCCCCCAGATTAACCCTGCCCTCTGTATCGGTTGCGGCGCCTGTGAATACGCCTGCCCCGTCCGCCCCCATACCGCGATTTTTGTCGATGGAAACGCCGTCCATCAGGTGGCAGAGGCTCCTGTGATCGAGGAACTTGAAACCGGAACAATTGAAGATTTTCCTTTCTGAAACAAATCCTGCGGAAACGATTTCAAAAAAACCTGCAACAGCCTGTTATTGTTAAAAATTATTTGTAATATTGCGACCTGATTTTTTTAACGTTTCACACCAAACCACCATGCGATGGACTTAATTAAAGTTGCTGAAAACCAATTCTATACCAGGAAAGAATTCCCGGCTTTCAAAGCAGGGGATACAGTCACTGTTCATTATAAAATAGTTGAAGGTAACAAGGAACGGATACAGCAATACCGTGGCGTTGTCCTTCAGCGCCGGGGAACAGGCCTGGTTGAAACCTTCACTGTCCGCAAGATGTCCGGTAACATTGGTGTGGAAAGAATCTTCCCGTTGAGTTCACCTTTCATTGATAAAATTGAGGTGAACAAACATGGTCGCGTGCGCAGGGCTAAAATATTCTATTTTAGAGGTCTGACAGGAAAGAAAGCGAGGATTCAGGAAAAACGCATGAAGATCCTCACCGAAGACCTTCCTGCAGAATCCGGCACAAAAGAATAGTTACTGCTTTCTGTCACAGCCCGATAACCTTCCTGTTCAGGCTGCTCTCATAGGCCGCCCTGATAATGCGTATAACGTTCAGTGATTCCTCCGGTTTTACTGCCGGTTCCTTTCCGTGCACGATGGCTTCGTATAAATCCGAATAAAACTGCTGATAACAGCCGGCCAGGGTTTCGACCCTTCCCCTGAAGTGCATCCCTCCGATCGTTGTGTTCAGCAATCCCCAGTGGTCCTCTTCCTCACTGCCCCACCCCGGCTCGTCCGGGAAACGGCCCGATTGAAGGGCATCCTCCTGGGGATCAACACCGTATTTCACATAGGAACCTTCCGTGCCATGAAGAATAAAGCGGGGACCCGGTTCACGAACCAGATAGCTTCCTCTCAGCAACACTTTCAGTCCGGCATAGTAAAGGTATACATCAAAAGAATCATCAACTGCGGCATGGGTGCGTTGATTCCGGACATCGGCAAACACAGCCTCAGGCATGCCAAACAGCTGGAGCGACTGGTCTATCAGGTGTGATCCGAGGTTGTAAAGTGTACCGGTCCTGTTTTCAGGCTTTTCCTTCCAGGAATCGCGAATATAATTCCTGTAACGATCAAAGTGAGCCTCATACGACACCAGGCGGCCAAGCCAACCTTCGTTTATAATCTTTCTGACAGTGAGAAAGTCTCCTTCCCATCTCCGGTTCTGAAAGACCGTGAGAAGCCTTGCCCTTTTTCCTGCCAGCTCGATAAGTTCCCTGCCTTCTTCCACCTCCAGTACAAAGGGTTTCTCGACAACGACATGCTTGCCCGCCAGCAAAGCTTTCCGGGCCAGCTCGTAATGGGTGTTATCGGGAGTATTGACAATGATGAGGTCAATTTCAGGATCGTCGTAAAGTTCTGATGCGGTCCGAACAACCCTTGCATACGGATAGCGAAGGGTGGCATCCGATGCATTTCGCTGCATCACTTTCCGGATGACAAAACCCGGGTGCACATGAAGAAGCGGTGCATGAAAAACACGGCCTGACATGCCGTATGAAAATATTCCCACACGTACTGGCCCTTCCATACTTCAGATGTTTTTCCGAATATACAAATTATTGACCGGATGCCGTTTAAAACCACTTCTTCTTTCTGAAAATAATGATCCCGAACAGGGAGGCCAGGGCCGAGATCACTATGACAAGCACAAATCCCATCCTGTTGTTCTCAAAGTTGTTGGGCACATTCATGCCATAAAGGCTGGCAATGAAGGTGGGTATCATGAGAAGGATGGTGATGGATGCCAGCTGCTTCATCACCACATTCAGATTGTTTGATATGACGGATGCAAAAGCATCCATCATGCCGCTTTGTATATCACTGTATATGTTGGCCATTTCAAGCGCCTGCTTGTTTTCAATTTCGAGGTCTTCCAGCAGATCCTCATCCAGATCGTTGAAACTGAATGACCTTGAGTTTTTTAATCTATTTAGCAGAATCTCGTTTGATTTGAGAGAGGTGATAAAGTAAACCAGACACTTCTCCATCCTCAGCAGCTTATGCAGTTCCTCGTTGCGGGTTGACTTTTCAAGATCCTTTTCAAAAGCTGTCACCTGTATGTTGATCTGTTTCAGGTAGCGCAGGTAAAGACTTGCCACCTGGAGGAATAAAAACAGAATGAAGTTGGTACGGTTGTAAAAATCAACCTTTTTGCTTCTAAGAACAGCCTGTATAACCTCATTCTTGACCTGGCATATGGTTATGATCTGGTCAGGTGACAACAGTATGCCAAGAGGTACAGTAGAATAGGGAGTCCCGTTTCCGAGTCCCATGACCGGAATACGGATAATGATTGTCTGCCAGCATTCGTCAGTCTGTATGCGGGATCTTTCATCCGGGTCGAGTATATCGTTAAGCTCCTCAGGTGATACCTTGAGCTGGCTGGTAAGGAATTCAATTTCTTCATCGCTGGGGTTGGTTACTGACGTCCAGCAGTTTTTGCTTGGTTGTTCAAGCGATATAAAACCATTTTCGTAGGTCCAGTAGGTAATCATAGCAACCTCCTTCTTTATGCCTGACAGGAGGTCGCCAAGGGGACCCTTTGTCAGGCGGTTACATTAAGCGACGCGCGTGATAGTCGTCCATGATCTCACAATTGACTGCGCAAAATAAATAAAAACATGCATATATCGGATCAGGGAAATGCATTTTTTCTGCTGATACAAACATATTTTTTACTGCAACTCCACGGAAGCGCCGGGCGGCCCACCCAACGCCAATCCGCAATTATCCCTGTGAGAGATTGGCGGGATTACTTATCCATAACGGCGTTGTAAACCATTTGCTGCACCCGGGTCCTCACATTCATCTCAACGAGTTTGTTATTTGCCGCATCCGGACATACGCGGTTTGAGAGGAAAATGAACACAAGATCGTACACCGGATCATTCCAGACAAGGGTGCCTGTAAATCCGGAATGGCCGTAACTCTCTGCCGAGGCATCCGCACACGAGGGGCTTCCTTTTGCCGTGTCCGGCTCGGGTTTGTCAAAACCAAGCGCCCGCCTGTTGTCTCTGACACCCTGAAATCCGGTTGTGAAAAGACGTATGCTTTCCTCTTCAAGGTACCGTTGTCCTCCGTATTCGCCTTTGTTCAGCAGCATCTGAAAAAGTTTGGCCATATCGTTCGCATTTGAAAAAAGTCCCGCATGTCCGCTCACTCCACCCATCATGGCAGCCCCCTGGTCATGTACATAACCCCTGATCAGCTGTTTGCGGAAAATCTGATCGTCCTCCGTGGGAACTATATCGGCCTTTGGCCAGACATCCAGCGGGTTAAAGCAGGTGCTGGCCGCCCCAAGCCTTCTGTAAAAGACAGAATCGGCATATTTATCAAGACCCTTGCCGGTAAGGGTGTCGATCATCATGGCAAACAGGTAGAACCCCATGTCGCTGTAAAGGTATTCTTTCCTGCGGTTCAACGGTGTGTCCGCAATTTTTCGCAGGATCGAATCCTTCCATGATTCATTGATGTACAGGTCATCAGCCACCTGCAGGGTGAAAAGACCGGAATAAGTGTGGGACAGGTGCTGATTCTTGTATTCAATATACCGGTTTGCATATTCTGATGAACTGATCTTCAATG
>JAXDCR010000321.1:0-4125 GCA_034677845.1 Bacteroidales bacterium
GGCAACGCCTCCAAGGAACAGGTTGCTGTGCTGCTGCAGAAATTGTTACATTTCGGATTAATGCCTGATGAACTTGATGCCACTGACGGGGTGGCAGCGGCCATGTGCCATTTCTACCAGCTGAAAACCCCTGGAGTGAAGACTAATGGTAAAAGCTGGAACGATTTCATCCGCGAAAATCCCGGACGCATAAAATAAGCGGCAAACGTTTTTAGGCTCTGGATGCCCTTATTTTAAAGGGCAGCCTTTATTTTGCCGGCTATCTCCTGAAATTCCCCTGGTTCAAGTTTCATCTTCGGTCTTTCGAAATTGATATCACCCAGAACGTTGACAGGGATAAGGTGGATGTGGGCATGGGGAACCTCGAGGCCCACGACCGCCATGCCAACCCTTTTGCAGGGGATGGATTTACCGATAGCCCGTGCCACCCGTTTGGCAAATACAATCATATTGGCAAGGCTCTTGTCGTCTATGTCGAACAGATAATCAATCTCCTTTTTGGGAATTACGAGTGTATGCCCTTTGGCAAGGGGGTTGATGTCAAGGAAAGCCAGGAAATCGCTGTCTTCCGCTATCTTATAGCAAGGGATCTCCCCGTTTGCGATGCGCATGAAAATGCCGGCCATATCCATCTGATGTTTTGTTATTTTGATATCTCAATGATCTCAAAAGGAATGATTCCGGAGGGCACCTTAATGCTGACAAGATCGCCGACCCTTTTGCCCATCAGTCCCCTGGCAATTGGCGTGCTGACGGCAATCTTCCCTTTCCTGAGGTCGGCCTCATTATCCGATACAATTGTATATTCCATGATCGTATTGTTGCTGGTATTGCGGATTTTGACCTTGTTCATGATCTGAATCCGCTCGGTGTCTATTTTTGACCCGTCAATGATACGAGAACTGGCGATTGCATTTTTAAGCCGGGATATTTTCATTTCAAGCAAACCCTGCGCTTCCTTGGCAGCCTCGTATTCTGCGTTCTCCGTCAGATCTCCCTTGTCCCTTGCATCTGCAATGAGCTTTGAGATAGCCGGACGTTCAACACTGATGAGGTGATCCAGTTCCGCTTTTAATTTCTGAAGCCCTTCTTCTGTAATATATGCGCCTTTTGTCATGGCATTCCCTCCACTTTTAATGGATATGATAAAAAAAGAGAATTCCGAATCCCTCCGGAACTCTCGTTTGTCTTGTTATTGAGTTAATTAATAAGCTATGCTACAATCTTCCGAACCACTTCATACCAGAAAATGAAGTACCTTAAAATTACTCAGAATTCTCTTCTTTTCAAAATTTCAGAAAAGATTATTGCATCCTTCAGGTTAAAAATAAATTTTCTTTCGGCTTGTTGCATGGAAACCCCGGCGTCTCCTGATGTGGTTGTGATATCACCGGTGATGATATCTCCCATTGCGTTGTCCGGGTCAAGTTTGCGTTGTATGGCAGCGTACCCGGCAATCATTTTCTGAATGTCGGATTGTCCTTCTTGCTCAATGTTTTCAGCATTCTCTCCCAGTTTCTCGAGTGTTGCCTGTTCCCTGCCGGCCATAATTTCAGCGCCAGTGCTGCTGACAGGTCCTTTTTCAACACTGTAACCCTCATCTTCAAGCGAGGGCCCCTCTTCAAGCGTAGGTATGCGGCCGGCCGGGACGGGTTGTCCGGAGGGCAGACCGAAGAGTTCGCCAAGGGGGCCCAACTCATCACCCATATCAAAGGGAGCGGGTGATGGAAAATCTTTTTGTGCGCCCTTTGCCGATGCCGCTGCCTTTTTTCTGCTTTTATTCCTGTAGGCGGTTGTCACTGCGCCCACAATGAAGATTAGCAGGTATATCAACAACAAGATAATATCATCCATGAGAAAATGGAATGGTTAACGTAAAGTTAATGATTCTTCCCTAATCAGGCGTATAAATGAAGCAGTATATAAAGCCATCAGGGACAATCACAGCCTTTTTTGCCGAAAAGTCTTTTTATAAATCCTTCCTCGCCCTGGTTATTAAACTTTCTGGCGCGTCTTTCGGCTTCTTTCATGCGCTTTTGGGTTTCCTTTGTCTGACTGTCAAAATGATTGCGGATATCCTTCTTTCTTGCTTTCTCATATGCCCTGTCCTCTGCCCGTTCGGTTCTTTCCTGCTTTTTCTGGGCCTGTCTTGCTTTATTACCCTGTGCTAAAAGGGGGTTGAGGGCAAGCAGGAGAGACAGCGACAGCATACAGAAATTTCTTATTCCTCGGCTCATGGGTCAGAATTTTCATTACAGGTGTATCATACGAAATCAGGCATTTTTAGTTCATATTGAGGCCCACAGCTTTTAAAAGCGTGCTGTCGATTTCCCGGATAATCGGGTAGAAACCCTGGTTGTCAAGGAAGTTTCGGGCAATATAAGCACAGAGCTGCACGCGGAGGACCTTTTCCGAGATCCTGATGTCGGCTGGCTTTTCCCTGACCCCTTCCTGTGCGGCAAAACGGATAAAGCTGCGGAGAATCTCATGGTCAGTCAGGTATGCAACAAACTCTTCCGGAGTCTTCAATCCTGACAGCACCTGACGGTTCCCGTCGGCATAATCAAGAGCAAAGCGGTATAAAAGGCCTTTGTTCGATACTTCAAGATAGTAGGCAGAAATGCTCTTGTATCAAGGGGCACGAATATATCGGGCATGATTCCGCCGCCACCGTATACTCTCTTTCCCCCCGGGGTGACATACAGCAGGGAATCTGCAAACTTAACGCTATCGGCATTTTCCATTTCACCATTCAGGTACCGCTTGTTCAGATCTTTGTAATATTCATCAATGTTATCCGAATAAGGTTTTTGTATGCTCCTGCCGGTGGGTGTGTAATATCTGGCAACCGTGAGTCTGATGGCAGAACCGTCTGAAAAGGGCCGCTGCTCCTGTACAAGTCCCTTGCCGAATGACCGCCTTCCGATAATGGTTCCCCTGTCGTTATCCTGAATGGCGCCCGCCAGGATCTCGCTTGCCGAGGCTGAATTCTCATCGATCAGTATGGTTACCTCAAGATCGGTGCACAACCCCCCAGGGGTGCTCCTGAACTCTTCTTTGTTCTGTGCTTTGCCCATCGTATATACAATAAGCTCCTCACCGCCCAGGAACTGATCGGCAATAAACACGGCCTCTTCCATATAGCCTCCTCCGTTTTCACGCAGGTCAAGGATCAGCTTTTCCATCCCCTGCCTGCGAAGCCTGTCGACGGAAGCCACAAATTCCTCCTTGGTGGTTGCTGAAAACTTGGTCAGTTTGATGTAACCTGTCCCGGGGGCTATCATATAATCCACATCCACACTGTAAAGCGGGATGTTATCCCTGACAAGCCTGAACGTCAGCAATTCATTCACATTACGGCGCAGGATGCTGACTTCCACGGTGGTGCCCTTGTTCCCCCTCAACCGTTTAACGATGGAGTCGCTTGGCATGTTGACCCCTGCAACTGTCTCCCCGTTCACCCGGATGATCCGGTCGCCTGCCAGCACGCCTGCCTTCTGTGATGGGCCGTTTGCAACGGTCTGGATAACAACCAGGGTGTCATTCAGCATGTTGAACTGAATGCCCACGCCGCTGAAGTTGCCTTCCAGCGGTTCATTCACCTCCCGGAGTTCACTGGCCGGTATATACTGTGAATGAGGGTCGAGCTCGGCCAGAATCTTTGGTATCGTCATTTCAATGAGTTCTTCTTTATTGACCTCATCCACATATTCATCCTCGATATAGTTCAGTACGTTGTCGAGTTTGTTAGCCTTCGGAATGATGATGAACCTGTTGTCATTCCGTGCACCGGTGTATGATTTGCCCAGCAGCATGCCAATTAATACGGAAAGGATGATTATGGCCGGTAAAAAAAGGACTGTGATTCTGTTCCTGCTATCCATGCGCACCTGTTTACATTTCTATAAATACAACCTCAATTCCAGCTTTGTCCAGCAACTCCAGTCCATCCTGCTTGCGGTAGCTGTCGCAATACACCACCCTGCGTATGCCCGACTGGATGATCAGCTTGGCGCATTCCATGCAGGGTGAGGTTGTGATGTACAGTGTCGCTCCTTCGCTGCTGTTGTTTGATTTGGCAACCTTTGTGATTGCATTTGCCTCTGCATGCAGCACATATGGCTT
>JAXDCR010000322.1:0-6953 GCA_034677845.1 Bacteroidales bacterium
AGGCCTGGACCATTGCCGCAACCTGCGTGACTATCAGCATATGGTAGCGGTTCCACCTGTCTGTCAGCACACCGGCAAAGGGAGACAGGATAAATGTCGGGATCTGTCCCGCAAAACCGACCAGTCCCAATAAAAATTCCGACCCTGTCATCTGATATACAAGCCAGGGAACAGTGATCCTCTGAATCCATGTCCCGATAAGGGAGATGCTCTGTCCACCGAAAAACAACCTGTAATTTCTGTATCTCAGTGAACGGAAGATTGTTTTCAGTCTTCCACCATGTAAAGCCATGCGTTTTCCGAATGCACTCTGCATCATGGGTTTGTCTAACTATACCTGCTATGGTGACAGGATAATGAAAAAAAATTTATGCAGACAAATATAGCAGAACAGGAGCATTAAGAGCTGTCTCTAGGGCAATATCATCTGTTTTTCAAGATTTTTCTGTGAATGGAAGGTATAGATCTTCCGGTCTGACTGAAGGATAACAGTTTCCCCGTCGGCTGTCAGGTAAAGATCTTTTGCCTTCATTTCATGCCTGAGGAAATTGGCAAAAAGCACTGCTTTTTCAATGCCATCGCCCCGACCGAAATTCCATACCTCATCCGGCTGGGCAAGTCGCTTGCCATCATAGACCGACTCATCAGGCATGCCGGTGATCGCGTCGTATGCATCGTCTGGCGTATATCCCTTCAGGGCCGCTAGTGAAACCGGATTGCGTTCCAGCGCAGCTTTCAGAAAAGGCTTCCAGTCAATTTTATCCATTTGCCGGTAAGCGTAAAGTGAAAGCAGGGCAACTTCATTGTCATCTGCCAGATCTGAAATTATCTGCAGGATTTCCTGACGTGAATGGCTGACATCAATCTGCAGACGTGGTGCAAAAGGTACAAATTGCTTATCAGTGCCGGGAAGCCTTGGTTTCACCTGCAGAAAATCTTTCAACTCATTGAATATCAATATTATATGTTCTTCATTGCCACAACCGGTTTTCCTTGCCAGTTCGGCGAAACGGCCGGCAAGGGTATCAAGCGCCTCATCCTGGTGACTTTTGAAAAAGTCTTCAACATCCTGGATAACCAGCCTGTTTTCAAGCGGTGTCAGTGTGAAATCGTCATCTTCAATCTCATTCATCAGGGCTTCGCGGGTGGACTCCGAAAAGCTCAGCTTAGTGATGTGCTCATATTCAAAAATTGTCTCCAGCCCGATATAGTAATCATGACCATTGTAATAACGTCTGTATTGGAAACACTTCTTAAAATCCATATGATACCTAAGGAAATTTATAAAAGCTGCCGATGAAAATCCCATGGTAAGAAATTTCCTGAGCCTGTCTGAAAAGCGGTCATAAGCAACAGGGTCAATGGTGGCGTTGTCAAATATGATGTGAATGTAACCCGAGATGTGCGAAACAATGGTAACCTTTTCCTTTTCCAGGGCCCTTCTGGCCCTTGTGGAAAGGGGAGTTCCGTTGAACCACATTTTAGAAGTCACTATTCTCCGGTTGTTGGTAAGAACCCCCTCGTGAATATCTATAAAATTCTGCGAATGCAGTGGTGTGCTTATCAGAAAAATGTGCTCCAGGGGAATCCTGCCCACAATGAAAAGGGCGGCAGCATACAACGCAGAAAAAGAAACACATTCACCGGCACCCTTGCTGAATGATTCCCTGTACTTAAATGCCGTCATGGCCTCCACAGTTTCAGTCTTCCAGTATGGTATCGTGTCACTTGTGTATTTGTCAAGCCCGAAGTGCCGCCTTATGTTTATGTCAAAATAGTACTTATCCCCTTCATACCCGAACAGGGCGTTTGATTGCCTCAATATGTCAAGATCAACGAAATCCCTGAACCTGTCCATTTCGACAGCCTTTGTCGTCAGTCCCCATGTATCCAGATCAAGGTTAAATACATAATGATCCATTATATACTGTTTGATCCTGTTTATCTTGTATGTAAATGATTTCCTTTCGATGTCACTGAACCAGGGATCATCACGCCATTTCCAGATGATCGGGCTCATTATGTTGGCCAGGACGAGCGGATACAGCAGGTCAGGAAATACGAATATCTCCATGTCCGACAGTGAAAATGCCGAGGAGTATTTCTCCAGGGTCGCACGGTCTGAGAAGTCAGGTCTCAAGGTCATAGCTGATGTTAAATTTTACTCCGATTTAAATACAACTTAGAAGGCTCAAAGTTCAGAAAAAAATCAATCCTGAAGAACCGGAAACCAAAGATAACGAGATGCCTGTTTCCGGAATACCGGAGAAAACATGAAGCCTGATCCTGCTTGATTAAATTAAAATTGTTCAATAAATTGCTTATTGGGTCGTAATTCCATTCACGACTTGTATCTGTCATAGAAATTTGTTATTTTATTCCGATAATTCATTCTTCCAAATTTTTATCGCATTACAATTACAGTTTTCCATTACGAGATAAGGGGGTTTTTTATGATCAGGGTATTTATTTTGTTCTTCGCTGCAAGCATTTTGTTTTCCTGTGAGAAAGATGATAATAAGCAGGAAAAACTGAACAGCGAGCAAAGCAGGCTGCAGTCGCACGTGGTGAAGCTGCAGCAGTCGGGTTATGACCTGATGATGGAGCTGGAGGGAGAAATGGATTCCCTGGCCATCATTGATTCGCTGATCAGCTTTGTCTCCTCAGATACGGCTGTCGAGTGGGTGCAGGATAACGGCCAGGGCATTGTCATACAGTATAAAAGCGGCATCAAGGGCGGTATACTAATCAATCCCCTGAGGGACACGGGATATGTTGATGTTATATATGTGGAAGTGCTGCTGGGGCAGAACGATGCCGAAAACCGCCTGAAAGCGACCGCACCACCCAGGCTGCCTGCCAATAACAAAGTGTTGTATATCAGTCCCGCCTATCATGAATTCAAAAATAACGAGGACTTTTTACTCGGAAAGATCGGGAAGGCTTTGAAAAGGACCGAATTTAAACCGCCTGAAAAAATACTTGATGAGGCTGCAACCCTGGAGCGATTCGTTCAGCTTGATGATTACGGCATCGTGTTTATCAGCAGCCATGGCCTGGCATGGCCTGAAATGAACAAAATCACCGAGGTATATCTTATGACGGGAGAAGTTGTCAACGAATATACTAGCAAAGCCTACTGGGATGAAATCATTACAGGAAGCGTGCCGTTGATTTTCAGGAATGGTACCAATTACTTTGTAAGTCCCGCTTTCCTGTCCTGGTACAACAACTTCGAGGATGACACGGCACTGGTGTGGGGCGGATTCTGCTTCAGCGGGCGTGGTACCTGGAAACAGGAGGTGCTGAATGCCGGAGCAGCCGGTTATATGGGATATTCATGGGCAGTGGTGGATCTTGCCCAGACAAACTGGATATGGGCCTTTACTTCGCAGCTTTCAGATACCCTGCGTTTTAGTCCCATGACCTGCGCTGAGTGGATGCTTGACAGAAAGTTGGAGAAATCTTATTATTCCGAGGAGTATAACCGTCGGGTATATCTTGAATATGAAGGCTTGCCCGAGCTTGCGCTGGTGGACAAATATTTTACCTATCCATACAACTATGCCACGATCAGGGCAAAAGTAAACGTAACCTGCAGGTATAAGGACGGAAGTACTGAATATTTCGGTCCCGTTATCATCGGAGGAACCAGTGTCATCCGCGGGGAAACCGCCGACAGTGTCTTTACGGCTTCGTGGAATAACAGCTCAACCAGAGGGGAGATGAAGGTGACGATAAAGGGAAATCCTCCCGTATTAAAGGGATTCAATTACAGCCGGACAACCTACGAATTCGACACGTACCAGGAAGGCCTGGAAGCCGTGAACATCAACCTGGTGGGACAGAAGCGGCCCGGCGGCGGCATGCTTTATTATGTCACGGGGACCCCGGTCTGCGGACTGCTGACTACAGTACAGGACAAGGTAGACGGAGGCGGGGGGGATTATTCACGTGAGGTAATCAGCTTCACCTGTGATGCCAACAGCTACCTCGAAATTGTTCTGGACACCGAATAGCAAAGTCTGAACCGGTTATCCTATGTGGTCCCACTTGGGCTCGAACCAAGGACCCCCTGATTATGAGTCAGGTGCTCTAACCAGCTGAGCTATGGGACCGTCGGCAGGGTGCTGCAGGGCAGCATGCCAAAGGCGTGCAATATTAATGAATTGTTCAGAGAATTGCAATATGTTCTGTGGCATTGCGGAATGTCCTGGCAGAGGGCTCTGTCATTCCTGCCCGTTCAGTTTTGTTACAGCATAGGTAAGCATCAGGTTGATGCTGTCATATTTTCCTTTAATAACCTGCTGATCAACTAAACCTTCCGCTTCCTTATCACTTAAGTTCCAGCTGTCGTATTCAGTACACAGGGCCAGCCGAGCATATTGGATATCCAGCATGTTCGCGAGGATCACCTCCGGTGCTGTTGTCATGTCAACCACATCCCCACCCCACTGCTGATAAAGCAGCGATTCGGCTTTAGTCGGTAAATGCGGTCCCTCTATTGTTATGACCGTTCCCTTGTTGTGAACCGTAATTCCGTTCACGATGGCGGCTTCTATCAGGTGGTCGCTGAGCTCTTCCGAAAAGGGCCTGCAGGTTCTCCTGTATTCCTTGTTTGCAGCACCTTTGCGGGATATGTTTGTGCGTGGACTTTTTGTCAGGTCAATGTACTGGTCGGGGATCACGATGTCACCGGGACAGACTTCCTGTTGCAGCGAGGCACAGGTTGAGGTGGCGAATATATACCTGCAGCCTAACCTTTCCAGGGCTGCAAAATTCGCCCGATAGTTTATATCAGTGACAGGCACCTCCCGATTCCTGCCCTGCCTGTGCATGAATAAAACCGGAACCCCTTTTATCTTTCCGGTGAAAATCTCTGAATTGGGTAATCCGTAAGATGAGGATATAGCGATGCTGTTCACCGGCACAGGGTTCTCGATGGTTTCATGTCCCGTTCCACCTATTATCGCTATTTTATAAGCCGGAACCTGCATTGTTTTCTTCATTGAATAACCTCTTAATTTGTTTATAGTTCGCTTTGGTAATTCCTTTTTCAGTGATCAGGGCGGTGACCAGCCTGGCAGGAGTAATATCAAAACCAAAGTTGGCAACCGGTGTGTCATCCGGGACAATCGACACCTCAACAACCTGATCGCCTGCCAGTCCCTCCATGGTCGTTATTTCCTTTGGGCCGCGCTCCTCTATCGGGGTCTCCCCGCTCCCCTCTCCAAGGCTCCAGTCGATGGTAGATGAAGGAAGGGCGGCATAAAAGGGGACATTATTGTCAAAGGCAGCAAGAGCCTTCAGGTATGTACCAATCTTGTTGACAACATCCCCATAAGGGGATGTGCGATCGCTGCCCACAAGCACCATATCGATCATTCCCTGCTGCATCATATAACCTCCGGCATTGTCAACAACCAGCGTAAAAGGCACTCCCTGCTGTCGGAGTTCCCAAGCCGTAAGCCGGGCACCCTGATTCCGCGGACGGGTTTCATCAACGACAACATGTACTTTAATGCCCCTGTCATGGGCCATGTAAACAGGTGCAGTGGCTGTGCCATAGTCAATGCATGCAAGCCAGCCGGCATTGCAATGCGTTAGTATGTTGACCGGATCACCCCCGGATTTCCTGCTTGCCTGTTCAATCAGCGTCAGTCCGTATTCCCCTATTTTTATGCTGTTAAGGCGTTCGGTGGCGATATACTGCATGGCAGCCTCCAGAGCCCAGGCGGTTTTCGCCTTATGTCCTTTCTGGGCATGAATGCCACAAACAATGTTGTCAACGGCAAAAGCCAGGTTGACGGCTGTAGGCCTGGTCGACTTCAGCCGTGATGCCACCTTGTCGATATACGCATCAATATCTTCATCACCAGGGGCTCTCAGCAGGGCAAGATACATACCCAGGGTTGCGGCAGCCCCGATCAGCGGAGCTCCCCTCAGATGCATATCCCTGATAGCCTCAATCATGGCATCAACAGTGGCAATATCCTCGATCCTGAAAGCAAAAGGCAGATACCGCTGGTCAATGATCTGCACCACACGGTGATCATTCTTTTTAAGCCATATAGTTTCAAAATGACTTCCGTTAACTTTCATGTCTGTCAGGGAATCGCTTATTTGCTGTTTAAAATTAAAAAAAATGATACACCGGGGTAAGTTCTTTTTGACAAAGTTATCTTTTCGATTAGCTGACCTTTCAACAGAAATAAACGTACATGTGTACAGTTATATAATCATGTGCAAAATAAGTAAATTACCTTTTTAAATTGATCTTATGCAAACGCTTATCATGAAATACATGTTTCTGCATGAAAAACCCGTACAAAAGGCTTTCTCACAACTGAACGGAGCTTCTCATAAACGAGATAAATGACTTATCAAAGTAATCTCATGATCAGAGCGAATGAACATTATGTTCATCGGGGTGCTCCATACGTTATTTAACTGGCATATATTTAATGATTAAATGATAAACAAACGTATAACCCTCCATGTTTAATAACGACAGGCAAGCTTGGAAATAATTTTTAAACATGGCGGTTCCATGTGACCTTAAAAATTTAAATTATTTACACATGAAATTATCGGCCAACCTGTTCAGACCTGATCTCCGGATAAAAAACATAATCTTTGACTGGGGGGGAGTCATCACGGATACCTATCCGCAGGAAACCATAAAGAGATTATCTGCCCTTTCAGAAGCCCGTCCGGACTTTCATTCCGAAAGAGCTGCCGGTTATGTTTTCACACCATTTGAAACCGGAGCCATTTCGGCTGATGAGTTCAGGAACCGTATCAGGATTTTGCTGGATGCCGAAGCCAGTGATGCCAGTATTGACGATGCCTGGAATGCCATGCTTGGATTGCTGCCCATGGAAAGGTATACACTTCTCGGAAAGCTGAAATCACATTTCCGCACTTTCCTGCTCAGCAACACAAATGTGATA
>JAXDCR010000323.1:0-4930 GCA_034677845.1 Bacteroidales bacterium
TCCTGCTCAACGATGTCTGCCTTTATGGTGACCGACCGGTAAACAAGTTCTTCGATTACCTCCTCCTGCATGTTCAGCGCATGTACGGCATTATCTTCAAGATACCGGAAGAGGCCCTCGTCTCTAATGGCTGCAGCTTTGATGACTTCCGCGAATCCCGACACAAACTCTGCTTTTTCCAGTGTGCGAAGCATGCCCGTGTCGCAGATCACGAATTCAGGCTGGCTGAATACGCCGATCATGTTCTTGTAACGGTTGAAGTTAACGCCGTTCTTTCCGCCCACGCTGGCATCCACCTGTGACAGCAGGGTGGTGGATACAAATCCGAACCGCAGTCCCCTCATATACACCGACGCGGCAAATCCTGCCACATCGCAAACAATGCCCCCGCCGATGCCGGTGATGAAGGTTGTGCGGTCAGCTTCCAGGGCGATCAGCTTTTCAAAGATGCGGCCAAGCTCGTCCATTGTCTTGTGGTTTTCACCTGGCCTTGTGACGATCACCGGCATTTCCGGAAACTCCCTGCCATAAAGCCGCAGGATGTTCTCGTCGGTGATGAGGATTGTCCTGCCGCCGGGCAGGTACTGGCTGAGGTGCCGGAGCCTTTCCCCGACCAGCACCCTTGATGTGCCTGTATCTGTATGGATGGTGATGGATCTCATGTCAGTTCACTGCCGTTCACTCATTCATCACCTTTGTCTGATGGTTGA
Organism: Bacteroidales bacterium; assembly: GCA_034677845.1. Taxonomy (GTDB): domain Bacteria; phylum Bacteroidota; class Bacteroidia; order Bacteroidales; family UBA10428; genus UBA5072. The sequence continues at coordinate 711 of JAXDCR010000323.1, forward strand.
TGGATTCTTCATGTATTGCCCTGAAAACCTTTATGATGAAATCCTCGCTCAGTCCCTTTTGAGCCGCCTGGCTCAGCCTGTTTCTCAGTATTTCATCCCAGCGGCTGGTCTGGAGGATCGTAATGTTGTTCTGTTTCTTGTATTCTCCGATTTTGCGCGACACTTCCATGCGGTGTTCAAATACCTCCATCAGGGTATCGTCATATTTGTCGATCTGGTGACGCAGCTCCTCGATTGTTGACAGCAGCGCATTGTTCTGAATGTCTGCTTTGCGGAGCACGAGACGTGACAGCAGGCGTGACAGTGCCTCGGGAGTAAGCTGCTGCTGGGAGTCACTCAGGGCACTATCGGGACAGCAATGAGCCTCAATTATGAGACCATCGAATTCCAGATCCATGGCTTTCTGTGATACTTCGAACAGCAGGTCGCGGCTGCCGCATATATGGCTGGGGTCAGTAATGATCGGAAGTTCGGGGTACAATCTTTTCAGTTCTATCGGAATTTCCCATTCGGGATTGTTCCGGTACAGCGTTCTGCCATAGGTTGAAAAACCCCGGTGGATGGCAGCCAGTTTGGTGATGCCCTCCTGGTTCAGGCGTTCGATGGCCCCTATCCACAGATCGACGTCGGGACTGATGGGATTCTTAACCATAACCGGAATATCAACACCGTGAAGGCTTTCCGCTATCTCCTGCACGGCAAAGGGATTGGCGGTGGTTCTTGCGCCCAGCCATATGATATCGATTCCGGCTTTGAGGACTTCATACACATGCTTCACGTTGGCAACCTCCGTGGCGGTGTACATGCCAAGCTCTTCCTTTACCTTTTTGAGCCATGGCAGTCCCTCTTTGCCCACTCCCTCGAATGAATTGGGACGGGTGCGGGGTTTCCATATCCCGGCCCTGAAAATTGGTATGCCGCGTTCCCTGAGTTGCCTGGCGGTGTCCATCACCTGCTGCTCGCTTTCCGCACTGCAGGGTCCCGCTATGACCAGCGGCCGTTCTTCAGGAACGCCGCTGAACGTGAATTTCTGAAGTTTGATGTTCACAGCCATATTACTCTGTAATTGATTTTCCTTTTAAATACTCTCCAAAAATCTGCAGGTCTTGTGTGAAAGGCCTGATTGCATCGATTGCCTGCCTGTACAGCCAGTAATTGTCAATCTCAACGTCCACAAAGAACTGGTATTCCCAGTCCTTTCCAACGATAGGCATTGACTGCACCTTGGCCAGGTTGATTTCATAATAGGAAAGGATGGAAAGGACCTTTGACAGGCAGCCTATCTTGTGCGCCAATGCAAAGGTAAGCGAGGCCTTGTTAACGTCGGTGCTGCCATGGCTTTTGCCGTTGGATCCCTGGAGGATCAGAAACCGGGTATAATTCATGTAGTTGGTCTCTATGCCGTCGGCAATGACCTGGAGATCATATTTTGCCGCAGCCTGGGCAGAGGAGATGGCTGCCACGCCCTTCAGCTGCCTGTCTGATATTTCCTTGGCGCTGAGTGCGGTATCCATGGTGTCGATGCAGATCATCTGCGGATGCTCGTCAAAGAAGCGCTGGCACTGCAGGAATGCCATGGGATGGGAGTGCACTTCCCTTATATCATTGATTGTCTGACCCTTCAGAGCCACAAGGTTTTGTCGGATGCGAAGGTATATCTCACCCACAATCTTGAGTTTTGATTCCAGAAGGAGGTTGTAGTTGGGGAGAATGCTTCCTGCAATTGAATTTTCAATGGCGGTGATTCCATAATCAACATGGCCCCCTTTCAGGGCCTTGAACAGGTCCTTGAAGGTGTTCCTGGGCACAATTTCTATTTCTTCATTTTCGAAATAACCCATTGCGGCTATCTCGTGAAAAGCTCCGTAACCGCCCTGAATGGCAATCCTTTTTTTTCTGTTTGATGCATCTGAGTCCATGGATCAGCGTTTGAAATTGTCTATAAAAAAAAAGTCCCTTGAAAAGGGACCTATTTATATATATTGTCTGATATGCAAATAAAGTCCCTTTACTTCTTCCGGAAAAAGTAGTAAAAGTAAAAGTCCTTGTTTGCCAGGTTCGTCATTAGCTATAATTACGCGCAAATATAGGCAAAGTTTTGTTTTTTTATTCATCATGCCAGCTTTTTTATTCACATAAGTGACTAAGAAACCCGGGAATCGTAAAAAAACAATATTTTTAACAGACCGGTAACAATATCATGATAATGTGATAAACGCATGAATAAAAGAGAGCGCTACAGGGAGGTCATTGCTTACTTTACGCGGCACATGCCCGTGGCAGGGACTGAACTGCATTATGCCGACCCTTTCGGGCTGACTGTGGCTGTGGTGCTGTCTGCACAGTGCACCGACAAACGGGTTAATATGATCACACCCGCACTGCTGACACGTTTTCCCACTCCCGCGGCAATGGCCGCTGCTGAGCCCGCTGACCTTCTTCCTTTCATAAAAAGCTGTACCTATCCCAACAACAAGTCGCGTCACCTTGTTGCCCTGGCGAGAAAACTTGTCAGAGATTTTGGCGGAAAGGTGCCGGCAACTGTCGGCGAGCTGATGAGCCTGCCGGGAGTCGGAAGGAAGACGGCCAACGTGGTTGCCTCAGTGGCATTCGGTATCCCTTCCATGCCGGTGGATACGCATGTTTTCAGGGTGGCCGCCCGACTGGGACTGACCACAGGGGCTGCAACAGTCCGACAGGCCGAACAGCAGCTTGTCAGGTATTTCCCCTCACGTCTTCTGACAAATGCCCATCACTGGCTTATCCTTCATGGCAGGTACGTTTGCCTTGCCCGGAAACCAAAATGCGGGCAGTGCGGACTCCGGCACATCTGTCTGTATTGTGCAGACAAGCGTTAGTCGGCTTTTATCGCAACTTTTTGAATTACTTAATATTGTATTTGAGTCGTTCAAGGTTGCCAAAATTTGTTGATATCTAACCAAACCTGAATTCTGAATCCTCCGTATAAAGTATTAACTTTAATTGATCAAGGATCTGATCGGGCCCTGGCAAACAGATACGGGGTCTGTCTGATTGTTGATGATACCATATAAATTATAAAGACATGCAGAAAAAGTACAAAGTCCCAAACCCGGTCGGTCTGATTGCAGTTTTGGCTTTATCTTTGTTTCTTCCTTCCTGCCGTTCTGACAGGGCTTCAGGGGGGAGAGAGGTCAGCCTGGAGAATTACCTGTCCGCTGATGACATATTCGATGATATAGACAAGGCAAAGAAGATATTCTATTCGCTTCCTTCGCCTCTTGAAACCGCCATGATACTGAAATCTGCGGGTGTTCAATACAACGATCAGCTGCTGAACGATCTTAACCGGGTTGACGGCTATGTGACAAATAAATCCCAGGCCCTTAACCTGGGTATATACACAACTGACCTGAGTTTTGCCAGTCTTTTCGACCAATCTCAGACTTCACTGAATTATATGGACGCGGTCAGGAGGCTGGCCAACGAAATGGGCATCAGTGATGCCGTTGATGAGGAAACCCTGAACAGACTGGAGCAGAACCTGAACAACCGCGAGATTGTAATGGATATCATCTCCGAAACATTTTTAAATTCGAGTTCGTATCTCAAGGAAAATGACCAGCAGGCTGTTGCAGCCATTGTTCTGGTCGGGGGATGGGTCGAAGGCCTGTACATTGGAACCATGATGGCCGGCAGTGATGCACGTGAGGGCAATGAGCTGGCAGACCGCATTGCTGAACAGAAACTTTCATTTTCAATCGTGGAGAGAATGCTTGAAGATAACAGGACAAATGCCGACGGCAGCGAAAACCGTGACATAACGGAACTGATCGGTGAACTGGAGGAACTGAGAACCGCTTTTGAAGGCATTGAAGTTCAAACTTCGGCCATAACGGTTGACCGGGCAGACTCAACAGGCATCTCCTCCTTGCAGTCACAGACCAAACTAAATTATTCACCCGGTGAATTCAAGACTCTCTCTGCCGCCATACAGTCCCTCCGAACCGGTTTTACCCAATAAAAACATCGCGTATATGAAAAAGATACTGCCCATCATCCTTTCCCTGGCATTTACAGTAATACTGGCACATCCGGCTGTAGCCCAGTGCAAGAGTTTTGCCAAAAAACTCTGCAAGATGGAACTGACGGGTTACACCCATGACGGCAATTATCATGCGGCCATACTGACTGAAGGAGAAGAGGCTGAACTGTACAAGACTTTCTACGAGGGACAGAAG
>JAXDCR010000324.1:0-3644 GCA_034677845.1 Bacteroidales bacterium
AGTGGTTCTATTACAACCTCAAGGGATGTTCATACCCAGGCTGTTTTCAGCCTGAAGGGCAAACCTCTGAACGTATACGGGCTGACAAAAAAGATCGTATATGAAAACGAGGAATTCAACCTGCTGCAGGCTGCACTTAATATTGAGGACGGACTTGAAAACCTGCGGTACAATAATGTGGTCATCGCCACCGATGCCGACGTAGACGGTATGCACATCAGGCTTTTGATGATCACCTTCTTCCTTCAGTTTTTCCCTGACCTTGTAAGGCATGGGCACCTGTATATCCTTCAGACCCCGCTTTTCAGAGTAAGGAACAAAAAGGAAACCATCTATTGCTATACGGAGGAAGAAAGGGATGCTGCCATACAAAAACTTAAGCCCAATCCGGAAATCACAAGGTTCAAGGGTCTCGGGGAAATATCTCCGGAGGAGTTCAGGCGGTTCATTGGCAATGAGATCCGACTGGAACCGGTGCGCATAAAAAAAGGTGATCATATCCAGGAGATCCTCCCTTTCTTTATGGGCAAGAATACCTCGGAACGGCAGGATTTTATTATCGAGAACCTGCGCATGGAGGAAGACACGGCCATGGTTCCCGTCACATTGAAGACACTTTTGCCAGAACTCCAGCTGGCGATTTGACTATATCAGCTTTCTGACATGAGCACAGGAGATTTTGAACTGGCTGACGAAGCAGGGGAACTGGAGTCCGGCGGCAAATCGCCATTTGAATCTGGTGATACCGCAGAGGACCGTCATATTGAAACGGGACAGTTAAGCCAGTTGAACGGAATGTACAAGGACTGGTTCCTTGATTATGCCTCCTATGTGATCCTTGAACGGGCGGTGCCACATCTGTCTGACGGGCTTAAGCCGGTTCAGCGTCGTATACTGCATGCCATGAGGCAGATAGAGGACGGCCGGTACAATAAAGTCGCCAATATTATAGGTCAGACAATGCAGTATCATCCGCATGGTGACGCGTCTATTGGTGATGCTTTGGTGCAGCTGGGACAAAAGAACCTGCTTATAGACTGTCAGGGTAACTGGGGGAATGTGCTGACAGGTGACGGGGCAGCTGCCTCGCGATACATTGAAGCCCGCCTGTCAAAATTCGCACTCGAGGTGGTGTTTAACCCAAAGATAACAAAATGGAAATTGTCCTATGACGGACGGAACAATGAACCTGTCACCCTGCCAGTAAAATTCCCGCTGTTACTGGCACAGGGGGCTGAAGGCATAGCGGTGGGACTGGCATCAAAGATCCTTCCTCACAATTTTATTGAGCTGATAGATGCTTCAATAGCATGCCTTCAGGGAAAACACTTTGATCTCTATCCAGACTTTCAGACGGGAGGTCTGATCGATGTTTCGCGTTACAACGACGGTTTACGGGGGGGACTTGTAAAAAGCCGCGCAAAGATCACCAGGATCGACAGGAAAACACTGGCAGTGACCGAACTGCCTTACGGTCAGACGACCCTTTCACTGATAGATTCCATATTAAAGGCAAACGAAAAAGGAAAAATCAAAATAAGGAAGATCGATGACAATACGGCAGGGAATGTTGAAATTATTATACATCTGATGCCGGGCATCGATCCGGATATAACCATCGATGCCCTGTACGCCTTTACCGATTGTGAGGTCCCCATTTCACCTAATGCATGTGTAATCCGCGATGAGAAGCCTCAATTCATAGGGGTCAGTGAAATACTCAGGCTAAATACCGGGTTGACAGTTGAGCTGTTAAGGCAGGAACTGCATATCAGGATGGATGAACTTGAAACGGCATGGCACATGTCATCACTGGAAAAAATTTTCATTGAACACGAGCTTTACGAACCGATTAAAAAATGCAGGTCCGAGGAGGAGATACTTTCAGTGATTCAGGAGGGCCTTGAACCTTACAGTTCTCTGTTGCACCGTGAGATCACATCGGATGACCTCCTGAAGCTTTCCAATATTCCCGTCAAACGCATATCGAAGTACAGCTCATTCAAGGCTGAGGAAAACATCAGGCAGATAGAAGCCGAAATGGCAGAAGTCAACAACCACCTTGGGCACCTGGTGCTTTATGCAATTAATTATTTCAGGCAGATCAGAAAAAAATACGGACCAGGCAGAGAAAGAAAATCAGAAATCAGGAATTTTGATACGATTCAGGCCAACGAAGTAGCGGTAGCCAATCAGAAACTTTACGTAAACCGGGCCGAGGGATTTATCGGGACAGGATTGAAGAAGGACGAATACGTATGCGACTGTTCTGACATTGATGATGTGATCGTTATCCGCAGGAACGGAAAGTACGTAATAACCAGGGTTTCAGAAAAACAATTTGTTGGCAAAGACATACTGCATGTGCGGGTGTTCAAGAAAAATGATGAGCGAACAATATATAATGTGATCTACAGGGATGGCACGGGCGGGGCGACTTTTATGAAGCGCTGTGCCATTTATGGAGTGAACAGGGATAAGGAGTATGACCTGACAAGAGGTGCGGAACAGTCAAAGATTTTATACATCAGCGTGAATCCTGATGGTGAAGCTGAAACTGTCAGGGTAAGCCTTAAACCAAGACAACGCCTGAAAAAACTTGTATTCGATCTTCAGTTCAGTGACCTGGCAATCAAAGGCAGATCTTCTGTGGGCAATCTGGTTACACACCATGCGGTACATAAAATTGAACTGAAGCAAAGGGGAAGCTCGACACTGGGGGGCATGAAAATATGGTGGGATGAAAGTGTGAAAAGACTGAACGACACGGGCAAGGGTAACTTCCTGGGTGAATTTGACAAAAGAGACAGGCTGGTTGTCATAGGCCGTTCCGGAACAATCAGGCTGTCGGGATTTGAACTATCCACCCACTTTGAGGAAGATCTGCTACTTATTCAGAAATTCGAGCCTTCAAAGGTCTTCACCGTAGTGTATTTTGACGGAAAACAGGAGGCCTACTGCATCAAACGTTTTGAGTCGCGCTCAATTGAGAAATGCGGGAGGTATTTTGACGATCACCCGAAATCAAGACTGGTGATATTGTCAGAGCGGGATTTTCCAAGACTTGAAATACGATTTGGAGGGAAGCATAAACAGCGGCCTCCGGAAATCCTTGAAGCAGTTGACATCGCATCTGTCAAAAGCTGTAAGGCAAAAGGCAGGAGGCTGACTACTTATGAAGTTATGTCGGTCACGGAACTGGAACCCGTCCGTTTTGCCGTTGCCAGCAACCACCAGGAAGTCTCTCTTTCTGCCGTGGAACCGGAAGTGAAGGAAGAAACACAGGAAAACACGGTAAACGGTGAACAAATGAGCCTGTTCTGATCCGGGTTCACCAGAGCGGTTATAAGAATATCCAAAACATTCATTAATTTTATCGGATTTCAAACCAAAGCCGGCATCCGTGAAGATCAGATCAGCACATTCCTGCCTATCAGGCACCATCATTATTCCTGCATCCAAATCGCATACAATCCGTGCGGTGGCTATCGCTTCAGTAGCGGAAGGCATTTCTGTGCTGAAGAATCCGCTGCTTTCGGAAGATGCCAGATCGGCTGTCCGGGCTGCGCAAGAAATGGGTGCAGAGATTACCCTCGACACGGACTGGCTGATAAAAGGATTGTCAGGTAAACCGGCTTCCAGAT
>JAXDCR010000325.1:0-7615 GCA_034677845.1 Bacteroidales bacterium
CACCGTGCTGATGAACAATCCGAAAACAATGTTATCAATGCTGAGGAACACCTCAAAGTCCTTTGCTTTGGCTATAAAGGTGCCCAGGTAAATGAACAGCAGACCCGCTATCCCTCCGATAATTGAAAGCAGTACTGATTCGTACAACACTTCAAGGACAATATACTGGTTCTTTGCCCCCAGGGCTTTTTGTATCCCGATTATGTTGGTCCGTTCCTTGACCGATACAAACATAATATTGGCAATGCCAAAACCGCCTACCAGCACGGCAAATATCCCTATGACCCATCCCGCCAGTCCCACCATCCTGAAGATCTGGTCCAGTCCCGCACTGATCAGGCTTGTCTGGTTAAGGGCAAAGTTATCCTTGTCTGACGGCCCCAGTCTTCTGAGTGACCGCATGACACGGCGAAGGTTAATCTTCAAATCACTCACCGTCATGACAGTTCCTGCTTTGATCCAGATCTGCGGATTGCTGCTTTCATCCTTCAGATCTGTCATTGTGCCCAGGAACCTGACCGGCAGCAGCACCACCTCATCAAGGCTGCCACCGCCAATGGAAGATGAGCCTTCCTTTCCGAAGACGCCAATGACTTCTGCTTTTCTGCCGTTCACCCTGATTGTCCGGCCAATGGGATTAAGACCGTTGAAAAGTTCATCGGCAATTGAATAGCCGATCAGGCAAAGACTTTTCCCCAATCCGATCTCCAGAGGTGTAAAAAACCTTCCTGACTGTAAGGTAAAGCTCCTTATGTCACTGAACTCCTCGCTCGTTCCCCAGACCTGTATGTTGTCGGCACTGTTGTTCATAAACTGGATGGTTGACATAATGGCGCTGATAAAACATATTGACCTGATCTCCGGAAGTCGCTCCCTGATCTGCCTGTATTCGTCCATTGTCACCACCGGCCTGTTCATATATTCCCACCATGCATATTCAGTTCCTTCCTCAGGCGACCATGGCCACTTGTCAATAATCACAATATCGCTTCCAAAGGTGTCAAGCGATGCCCTAATGTTTGACTCCAGCGAGTCAAGCACAGTAAAGACGGATACAATGCAAAAGATGCCAATGGTGACTCCCAGCAGGGAAAGGAATGTCCTCATCTTGTTCAGGGTCACTGTCTGGTACGCTGAACGCAAACTTTCATTAACAACGGCAAACCAGCGCATGCGTGGGAAATGTAGCTTTTATAATATGCCAGGATCAATAACAAAGATAATAAAGACAACCTTTCTTTGTTAAAAATTTAATATCTTGCCCCTTCCGTTTTGAAGGAATCCACTCATTGCGCTCCGGATAATGAATCAATCAACCATATTACCATGAATGAGAAAAAGATTAAAACAGCCTTGATTTCTGTTTATCACAAAGACAACCTTGAAGAAATCGTCAGAAAGCTCGATGATCTTCAGGTTCAGATCCTGTCAACAGGCGGAACCAGTGAATTTATTCGGAAACTGGGCATTGCCGTGACGGCGGTTGAAAGCATTACTGGTTACCCTTCCATCCTGGGAGGGAGAGTTAAAACCTTACACCCGAAAATATTCGGAGGAATTCTGGGCAGGACCGGCAATGAAAAAGACCTTACTGAAATGAAACAACACGTTATAAGTGCCATTGACCTGGTTGTTGTCGATCTGTACCCCTTTGAAGAAACAGTGGCATCAGGTGCCGCAGAGGAAGAAATCATTGAGAAGATCGACATTGGCGGAATATCCCTGATAAGGGCTGCAGCCAAGAACTTCGGGGATGTGGTCATCATACCGTCCAAAGAACTGTATGGGCAACTGATTTCAATACTTGATGCCCAGCAGGGAGTCACGACTCTGGAACAACGCAGAACATTTGCTATGGAGGCTTTTCATGTTTCCTCGCATTATGATACAGCCATTTTCAATTATTTCAACAGGCAGGGTGGTAAAAATGTATTTAAAAAAAGCATTCCAACGGCAAAATCGTTGCGCTACGGTGAAAACCCTCATCAGAAGGCAACTTTTTTCGGGGATTTCACCGCACTATTCGATCAGCTTCAAGGTAAGGAAATCTCCTATAACAACCTGCTGGATATCGAGGCTGCCATTTACCTGATTGATGAATTCACCGAACCTACCTTTGCCATTCTCAAACATAACAACGCATGCGGAATCGCCTCACGGCCGGTCCTGTCAGAGGCGTGGAAGCTTGCACTTGCCTCAGACCCTGTGTCTGCATTCGGTGGAATTCTGATCACAAACAGATCAGTTGACGAGATGACGGCACAGGAAATAGATCCGTTGTTCTTTGAAGTCATCATTGCGCCGGGATTTGATGCAACGGCAATTGACATCCTTAGCCGTAAAAAGAACAGGATCATCCTTGTGCGAAAGGATTATCCTCTGCCTAAGATTCAGTTCAGGTCTCTTCTTCATGGGATTGTCGAACAGGACCGGGATGTAAAAATTGAATCCGCTGAAGAGATGAAACCGGTCACCTATGAAGTGCCGTCACCCGGGGAGTTGCAGGATCTTGTGTTTGCCAACAAGGTGGTCAAGCATTCCAAATCCAACACAATTGTGCTGGCCAGGAACCAACAGCTGATTGCAAGCGGGGTCGGCCAGACCAACAGGGTTGACGCCCTCAGGCAGGCCATAGCAAAGGCAGGGAATTTCGGATTCACCGTTGAAGGGGCGGTGATGGCCTCCGATGCTTTTTTCCCTTTCCCGGATTGTGTGGAGATCGCTCATGAAGCCGGCATCCGTTCGGTTGTCCAGCCCGGAGGATCCATAAGGGACAAGGATTCCATTGATTTCTGCAACAACCACAAAATGGCCATGGTGTTCACAGGCATAAGACATTTCAGGCATTGACAACAGCAACAAAAACGCCCTTTGCTCCGTTAAAAGATTTATTGTTTTTGCCGTTCGGATTTCCCAAAACATTACTTTTACAAAATCTTTTGATAATTAACTTATATGGGATTGTTTTCACTTTTTACCCAGGAACTTGCCATTGACCTGGGAACTGCCAATACTGTCATTATTCAGAATGACAAGATCGTTATTGACGAACCCTCGATTGTTGCTATTGATGTGACTACCAAAAAGCTGGTGGCCATAGGGGAAACTGCCCGGCAAATGCATGGCAAGACTCATCAGAATATTCAAACCATCAGGCCCTTAAGGGATGGGGTAATTGCCGATTTCAATGCGGCTGAGCTGATGATAAGGGGTATGATAAAAATGATAAATCCGCATAACCGGCTGTTCACCCCAGCCCTGAGGATGGTAGTGGGGATACCGTCCGGAAGCACTGAGGTTGAAATAAGGGCTGTAAGAGACTCTTCCGAGCATGCAGGCGGAAGGGATGTGTACATGATCTTTGAACCCATGGCTGCTGCCATCGGGATTGGTCTTGACGTGATCGCCCCGGAAGGGAATATGGTTGTCGACATTGGAGGAGGCACCACTGAAATAGCCGTCATTGCCCTGGGAGGTATTGTATGCAATGAATCCATCCGTATTGCAGGGGATGAATTTACTGCCGATATCATGGCCTACATGCGCCACCAGCACAACATCAAGGTTGGTGAACGCACGGCCGAGGACATCAAGATCAACGTGGGCGCTGCACTGACGGATATTGACAATCCGCCTGCTGATTATGTTGTAAGGGGGCCCAACATGATGACGGCACTGCCCCTGGAGGTGCCGGTGTCTTATCAGGAAATTGCCCATTGCCTGGACAAGTCACTGACTAAAATCGAAACCGCCATCATGGCTGTGCTGGAGCAGACACCACCCGAACTATATGCAGACATAGTCCAGAAGGGTATTTACCTGGCCGGCGGGGGTGCCTTGCTGAGGGGACTTGCAAAAAGACTTACGGATAAGATCAATATCAATTTCATTGTGGCGGAGAATCCGCTTCATTCGGTTGCCAGAGGCACCGGCATCATACTTAAGAATACGGCCAAGTACTTTTCGCTGCTGAGAAGGTAGTATCTTTTCAGAAAAGACCTTTGAAGGATGAGAAACTTACTGCGGTTCATAATTCGGCATCATTTCTTTATCCTGTTTCTTCTTTTTGAATTAAGTTCACTTACCCTTCTTTTCAGTCTCAACACCTACCAGAAAGTAGCTTTTCATAGTTTTTCACAGCGGGTTACCGGCCGTTTTGCCCTTCGCATCAGTAATTTTATGGACTATATGTCACTGCGCAAGGAAAACCGCGAACTCATACAGGAGAATACCATCCTGTACAACCGGCTGAGCCGGATTTCCGGTAACATACCGCCAGCCTTACCCGGCATTTCAGCAAACGATACCATGGCAAAGTTCGGGTACTTTCCTGCGCGTGTCATAAACAATTCCACCAACAGGCAGCATAATTACATCACGCTTGACAAGGGAAAAATACACGGACTGACTTCCGATATGGCAGTCGTGTCAAGCAACGGAGTGGTCGGTCTTACAAAATCCGTCTCGGAAAATTTCTCCGTGGTGCTGAGCATGCTGAACCTGGACTTTATGGTAAGCGGCAAAATAAAGAAAAATGGCTATTTTGGTCCCGTCAGCTGGGACGGCATCCGTGCCGACCGGGTAATCCTTACCGACATACCGCATCACGTCGAACTCTCAGTTGGTGACACAATCGTAACCAGTGGCTATGGTGAAGTTTTCCCGGAAGGCTGCCTCATCGGTATTATTGAGGATTTCCGGCTGAAGGGCGGCAATTATTATGAGATTGACATCAGGCTTTCCACAGATTTCAGGAATCTTGAGAATGTTCAGGTCATAAAAAGCTTTTACAAAGAAGAATTGGACTCACTTGAAAATGCTTCCATTGAATGATCAGAGCCATACTTACATACTCCCTGTGGATGCTCCTGCTGGTGATGGCACAGGTGCTCATATTCAACAACATTGAATTTTCAGGCTTTGTCAATCCATATATTTACGTGCTTTTCATCCTGCTTCTTCCTTTTGAAACACCAAAAGCATTGCTTATTTTCCTGGGTTTTGTGCTTGGACTCTCCATTGACCTTTTTACGGGAACCCCGGGTGTACACAGTTCAGCCACGATTTTCACGGCTTTTGCCCGTCCTTCTGTCTTGGGAATTTTTGCACCGAGAGATGGTTACCAGTCAAGGACCACACCCAGGGTAGTCTACTACGGCCTGCAATGGTTTGTCAAATATTCTGCAGTGCTTGTTATCCTGCACCACCTTGTTCTCTTTTACCTGGAGGTATTCAGCTTTGACCATTTCTTCGGAACCTTGCTCAGGGCATTGCTGAGCATACTTTTCAGCTTGTTTGTAATTATCATGAGCCAATTCATCGTTTTCAGATACTGAGCCATGGATCCATTCGCTTCCCGGAAAAACATAATATATCTAGGCATTGTTCTGATATCGGTCATTCTTGTCATCAGGCTGTTTTTTCTGCAGGTTGTGAATGCAAGTTATAAACTGTCAGCCGAAAATAATTCCAAACGCATCGATGTGCTATATCCGGCAAGGGGACTGATCTACGACCGGAACAACAAGCTTCTGGTGTACAACCAGCCCGCCTATGACCTGATGATAGCTCCCTATGAACTGCAACCATTTGACAGCACGGAATTATGCCGCATTCTCGGAATCAACATTGACCTCCTAAGGAACGGGATCAGACGGGCGAAAGATCCTCGTTACCGCAGGGAGCCTTTCATCAAACAACTTTCGCCGGAAACCTATGCAGTCCTTCAGGAAAAACTATACAAGCTGCCTGGCTTTTATGTCCGTTCCCGTACCCTAAGGAAATATACAAGTCCCTCCGCGGCTCACCTGCTGGGTTATGTGGGCGAGGTGAACGAGAATAACATAAAAGCTGATCCTTATTATGCCATGGGCGATTACATCGGGATTAGCGGTATCGAAGGCTATTACGAAAAATACCTGAGGGGTGAAAAGGGACAGGAGGTATCGCTCGTCGATGTGCATGGCATTGTGAGGGGACCTTTCCAGGGCGGCAGATATAACTATGATCCGGTGGTTGGGAGAAATATCGTTTGCACCATTGATACCGACCTGCAGCAGTACGGCGAAAAACTTATGAAGAACTACAAAGGAAGCATCGTGGCTATTGAACCTTCGTCAGGGGAGATCCTCACCCTTATCTCCTCACCGGAATATGATCCTTCCCTGCTCGTCGGCAGGGAACGTTCGGACAATTACGTCAAGCTCGAGAGAGACAGCCTGGAACCGCTTTTCAACCGTGCCCTCATGGCCAACTATCCGCCAGGATCCACCTTTAAGCCGGTGCAGGCCCTGATTGCCCTGCAGGAAGGAGTTATCAGCCCTAACACTTATTTCATTTGCAACCAGGGTTTCTATGCCAAAGGTGTAAGCGTTGGTTGTCATGCCCATAAAACATACCTGAACCTGACGGAAGGAATTCAGAATTCATGCAATGCCTATTTTTGCAACGTGTTCACTGAAATTCTTGAAAATCCTTTATATACAAGCACTTCAGATGCTTATGACAGATGGAGGGAATACGTGATGTCTTTTGGCTTCGGCAGTTCGCTTCAGTCTGATTTTATGAATGAACTGGACGGTTTTATCGCACCCTCATCCTATTTCAACAGATATTACGGGGCAAACAGATGGAGCGCCCTGACAGTCATTTCTCTTTCCATCGGCCAGGGAGAGATACTGACAACACCTCTTCAAATGGCGAACATGACCGCTGCCATAGCCAACAGGGGATATTACATTGTACCCCACACCATTAAAAGAATTGAAGGGATTGACACCCTGGAAAGCCGATTTACGGAAAAGAAAATGATTCCTATCGACACCTCGCATTTTTCGGTTGTAATAGAAGGGATGGACCTGGCTGTCAACGGCACAGATGCAGGCACCGGAAGAGTGGCTCAGATGAGAGATATAAGGATATGCGGCAAAACAGGCACTGCCCAGAACCCACAGGGCAAGGATCACTCAGTATTTATTGCCTTCGCACCTAAAAATGATCCGGTAATTGCCATTGCCGTGTATGTCGAGCACGGTGAGTGGGGTGCCACCTATGCGGCACCCATTGCCAGCCTTATGATTGAAAAATATATTAACGATTCGATCGCCGAGAACCGTAAGTGGCTTGAAAACAGGATACTGAACAGCAATTTGCTAAGCAGCCAATGAACGAAAGGATTAAAATATTTGATGAGGTCGACTGGACCACTATCATTTTGTATCTTGTTCTGATAGCCTTTGGCTGGCTGAATGTTTTTGCATCCTCTTACAACAGTGAACAGTTCCGCACCATTTTTGACCTTCAGCGCAACTACGGGGATCAGCTCGTCTGGATCCTCATATCCTTCGTGATGATCATCCTTGTTTTTGCCCTGGATCACAGGTTCTATCATTTCTTTGCCTATCCAGTTTTTGCCATGATGATCCTCATGCTGGTGGCTGTGCTTGTCTTTGGAAAGGAAGTGAACAACTCCCGCTCCTGGTTCAGCATAGCAGGCTTCAACCTTCAGCCTTCTGAATTTGTCAAACCGGCGACAGCACTGGCTCTGGCACGATACCTGAGCACCTTCAATGTCAGGTTGAACTCCTGGAAGCCCATCACGATCTCAGGGTTGATA